>JAFGNI010000118.1 GCA_016927095.1 Anaerolineae bacterium
GAGGCGAGGGACCGTGCGTTTTGCGCGCCGGCATAGGCTGCATAGAGCTGCGAGGCAACGTGCGGATGATCGCTACGAGTGAAACCTTCCCCGATGCTGTCCTTCATCAACCGCGACAGAGATGGTAGGATACTTACCGGCGGGTAGACGCCCTGCTGGTGGAGGTCCCGGCTCAACACGATCTGCCCCTCGGTGATATAGCCTGTAAGGTCAGGCACCGGATGCGTGATATCGTCGTTCGGCATCGTCAGGATAGGGATCTGGGTGATGCTCCCTGGACGTCCCTGAATCCGACCAGTCCGTTCGTAGAGCGCAGCAAGGTCACTGTAGAGATAACCCGGATACCCTTTGCGGCTGGGGATCTCTCCCCGCGCGCTCGCGACCTGCCGGAGCGCCTCGCAGTAGTTGGTCATATCGGTCATCACAACCAGGACGGCCATTCCCTTCTCGTAAGCGAGGAACTCAGCCAGCGTCAAGGCTACACGGGGCGTCACGACCCGTTCGACAGCGGGATCGTCGGCCAGGTTGAGATACATTGCGACACGGGAGAGTGCGCCCGTGTTCGAGAACGCGTCGCGGAAAAAGTCGGCCACATCGTGCTTGACTCCCAGCGCGGCAAAGACCATCGCAAAATCGCTGTTCCCTCCAAGCGCTGTACCACCTTGTTGATTGTCCCGCGCGATCACTGTCGCCTGACGTACGATCTGCGCCGCGATCTGGTCGTGTGGCAAGCCGCTGCCTGAGAAGATGGGCAGCTTCTGGCCCAAGATGAGTGTGTTCATACCATCGATCGCGGAGATGCCGGTCACAATCACGTCCTGGGGATAGGTGCGGGCCGTTGGGTTGAGCGGATCGCCATTGATGTCGCGCCAGTCCTCGGGCAGCGGGTCCGGGTAACCATCGATAGGTGAACCCAGACCGTCAAAGACACGCCCCAGCATCTCTTCGGCGACAGGGACCTGCATGGGACGTCCAGTGAAGCGCACTTGCGTCCCTGCCGATGACAGGCCCTCCGTGCCTGCGAAGACCTGTATGACGGCCACGCGTTCACCTGCCTCCAGGACGCGTCCTCGCCGCCTTTCCCCACCGGCGGTCTCCACGATCACGACCTCGTCATAGGCAGCATCCAGGTCGCCTTCCACGACAACGATCGGTCCGTTGATCTCACTCAGTCCGGTAACAACTCTGCCACCCGACATATACAAGCTGGTCATGAATACCTTCGCTCCAGATCCGCAATCTGATCGTTCAACTGCCCCCGAACGGCTTCTATCTCAGCGAGGTTGTCATTGGTCACGGTGTCCTTAAGTCGCACGATTCTCCCTACAGCGGGCAGATCGCGCACGACAACGACCGGACAGCCCAAGGAGATCACCCTGGAGGCCCAGGTGTGGAAGTCCAGAATCAGACTCAGTAGCTGTATCTGCTTGTCCAAAGAAGCATAGGTGTCCACATCATCCATCGCGCTCTGCTGAAGAAAGCCCTGGCGAAGCAGACGGGACGTTTCAAGAATGAGGCGCTGATCATCAGGCAATGCGTCAGCACCGATCAGCTGGACGATCTGTTGGAGATGATTCTCCTGCTGCAGTAGCTGCAACGCCTTCTCGCGCAACGCTTCCCAGTCCTCATGCCCCTGCTCGGCCCACCAGGAACCGATCTCCTCAACGTACTGGCTATAGCTATCCAACCAGTTAATGGCTGGGAAATGCCGCTCAGATGCCAGGCTCTTGTCCAGCGCCCAGAAACAGCGCACAAACCGACGGGTGTGCTGTGTAACCGGCTCCGAGAAGTCACCACCAGGCGGGCTAACGGCTCCGATGAGAGTGACAGAGCCGATGTCGCCGTTCTGGGTCACTACGCGACCGGCCCGTTCGTAGAACTCCGCCAGGCGCGCCGGCAGGTAGGCGGGAAAGCCCTCCTCGGCTGGCATCTCCTCGAGCCGTCCGGATATCTCACGCAGGGCCTCGGCCCAGCGGGATGTTGAATCGGCCATCAGTGCCACATCATACCCCATATCCCGGTAGTACTCAGCGAGCGTCACGCCGGTGTAGATGCTGGCCTCCCGAGCTGCTACAGGCATATTCGACGTATTAGCAATGAGGATTGTGCGCTCCATCAATGGATGGCCGGAGCGGGGATCGCGCAGCTCCGGAAACTGACGTAGAACGTCAGCCATCTCGTTGCCGCGCTCGCCACAACCAACGTAGATGATCACGTCGGCGTCACTCCACTTTGCCACTTGGTGCTGCAATACGGTCTTCCCGGCACCAAACCCACCTGGGATCGCTGCGGTGCCCCCTTTTGGCAGAGGAAAGAAGGTGTCCAGCACCCGTTGGCCCGTGATCAGCAGGTCCGACGGTCGCACACGCTCGCGGTATGGCCGCGGACGGCGTACGGGCCACTCCTGGAGCATCGTGATCTCCCGCTCCCCACGAGATGTCCGGATCCTGGCAATGATATCCTCAAGCGTAACCTCCCCCTCCGGCGCCAACCAGGTCAGCTCCCCTGAGATCCCGGGCGGCACCATGACCCGGTGCTCGACCAGCGGGGTCTCTGGAACGACACCGAGAATCGCCCCACCACCCAGAGACTTGCCGATCTCTGCGCGTGGTGTGAACCGCCAAGCCTCTTTTCGGTAGAGGGGAGTGAGGCGAATACCTCGGGGAATAAAGTCGCCGCTGCGTCGCTTCATCACCGGTAGTGGGCGCTGGATGCCATCGAAAATACTGGACATCAGTCCGGGCCCTAGCTCGACCGACAACAGTGCACCGGTCGTATAGAGCGCCGTCCCAGGCTTGAGGCCGGAGGTCTCCTCATAGACCTGCAGGGTGATGGTCTCGCCACTGATGCTGATGACCTCGCCCACCAGGTGCTCCGGCCCAACCTGCAGCACTTCCTGCATCCCAATGCTGCGCGAGCCCCGGGCGCGGACGACAGGGCCATTGACCCACGTGACCACGCCGACCTGTCTGGGCTGTACCTCTGAACCGATCATAGGCTGCGACCCTTCAAGATCGCGAAGACATCGGCACGTAACCCAGACCGCTGCCGTGCCAATCGCTGCTGGAAGGTGCTATCGTAGCTCACCCGACGATCGACGCTCTGCACGATCAGCCCCACACCGTTCTCTAGCGCATCGCCAAGCGAGAGTTGGCGCTCTAGCTCCTGGCTGAGGTCTGCCAAGACAGACAGTGTGAGGGCCTCCCGTGTCACCGGATCGGCCAATACAACTAAGGTATCCACATTGTCAAGATGAACCACAGCGTCGCGCAGCAGCGCCTTGGCCAGGTCATCATAATCATCAAGCTGGTTCGGGTCATGCAACCGATCAGCCGCTGCATCAAAAACGTCGTTCAGGAGCGACTCGCGTCCTCCAAGCGTGATCTGCTGCGCCTCCAAGCGTCCTGCAGCCCGAGCTTGTTCCTTGGCCTGCACAGCCCTGGACTCTGCTTCAGCAAGTATCTTCGCCTTCTCAGCCATCGAGTCCGAGACTGCCTGATCACGAATCTGATGAGCGGTCGCCTCGGCGTTCTTCAGCAGTCGATCCCGATCCCGGCTAGCCTCCGATATCACAGCTTCAGTCAAGGCCTCTACATCGCCTATACTCATAGTCGAACTCCAATTGTGCGCCGCAGCAACTCGTGAATTGGGGGACGGCTCGCAGAGGGTCCCGTAGGGCCCGGTATCTCCACGATCAGCGGCACTTCACTGCGCGCCATGAGATTGCTGATGCGATCCCGGGCCAGGTCAACGATGTCGCTCGTGATCAGCACAATACCGGCATCAGAGCTCTCACGCGCCTGGTCCAAAGCCTCGTTCAGTTCTGCCTCAGTGGTTACCACCTGACCGCGAACGCCCGCTAGAGAGAAGCCCCAAACGGCTGGCGCCGATCCGATCAAAAGCAGGTCCATTATCTAGAATCTAGCGCAGGATGATGAACGCGATGATCAGCCCATAGATCGCCACACCCTCAGCCAGACCTACGAAAATCAGGGCGCGACCAAAAACCTCGGGTTTCTCGGCAATAGCCCCTACCGCCGCGGAGCCCACGTTGGCTACTGCATAGCCTGCGCCAACAGCACCGATGCTGACAGCAGCGGCAGCGCCAATGTAGGCCAATGGATCCGGTGCGACTTGCCCGCCCTCCTGCGGCAGCGCAGCGGCACGAGCGCCACTCGGCATCATGAAGCTAGCGAGCGCGATGCCCCCCACAGCTAGGGCCAACAGGACATTGAGCGCGCTCAAACCAAGCACGGTCTCGCGCGCCAACCGCTCCGGCGACTGCCGCCGCTTGAAGATCAGGATGAGCACCGGTACCATGGGAATCATCCCCGCGAACAACCCTATCACGTATTTCATATGATCTCTCCTCACTTTCTCCTCTAGCTACGCCGGAGACCTGGGCAAGACCAGATCGTCCGGTCTACAGCATACTTAGCGGACTGAACGGCACGCCACCGCCCGTGAAGAACTTACTGAAAAGCTCGTAGTACTCGAGCCGCAACGTCTGGATGCCCACGATCATCCCCTCGAAACCAATGACGAAGGCATTGCCCAACACGACGACAATCCAGTATCCTGCGCCACGCCCAGGGCTGATGAGCTCGGCTAAGATAAAGACCACCAGGCTCAACGCGCCGTGGGCTACCGCAAACGCTCCCATGCGGACATAGGAGAGCGTATTGCTCATCAGGCTAATGACGGTCTCAAAGAGCTCAAAGAATCCTTCCATCACCGTCATCACTAGCCCCCCCTCTGCAGTAGCCTGCCGTCCATCAATTCGGGGCGCCAGCACACCGCTCAGGGCTATAGCTGACGCAGAGAGGAGCGAGACAGGCAACAACACATCCATACTCACTGGCGCCTGGGGCATCAACAGCGCTGCCCCAAAACCTACCAACGTCGAAAAGAAGACAAGTCCAGCTAAGCCGTTGTGGCTGAAAAGTGCCTCGCCCAGCAGGCCTCTCTGCAGGCATCCGATGACGTTGTAGATCATCCCAATTGTCAACATCGCCACGCCGAACAGGACGGTAGCCACGAGGATATCCTCAGTGCGTTCCAGAGGTCGCAACCAGACCGCAGGTAGGACCCCCTCAAAGCCAAACAGGCTCCCATACAGGATCCCGAAGATGATCGATACCACCCCACACACAGAGACGATGCCACCGAGTTGTGACAGGGAGCGCAGACGCTCAACGCGACCGCTTGCTAGGAAACCACCCAGGAGCAGCAGGATCAGACCGTGGCCGACATCCCCGAACATCACGCCGAAGACCACTGGAAAAGTCACTGAGAGAAGCGGTGTCGGATCAAGCTCGCGGTAGCCAGGTGTGCTGTAGGTCGAAACCAACTGCTCGAAAAGACGGATCCCAGGAGGGTTGTCGAAAAGGAAGGGCACCTGACTTCCAGCCGCCCTGGTGGGTTCACTCGACTTGACCAGCGCGTGCTCGGAAGCGGCCTCCACGTGGTGACGCAGGGCTGCAACCTTGTCGGATGGGACCCAACCGGTCACAAGATAGGTGTACTGGAACTTTCGGAATCTGGCGATGGTCTCACCAAGATGCTGGCTCGCTCGAAGTCGCCAGAGGAGGTGCTGCATCCGCCGGATGCGCGTCTCCTGAAGCTGGTGGATCGTCTCCTGATAGGCTGCAATGCGCTCACGGGTGCGCTCGATCGTCGCATCGAGAGAGGTGATCACCTCATGAGGTGTGCCACGATACTCCGACGGCACACTGATGGGATTCAGATAGGCGCTTCTCGCCGCGCGCCGGAGCACTTCGGTGTCTCGCATGAGACCAAACAGCCCAACAGCGGACAGACGTCCGCGCTCACCAATCACCAGCACCGTCGCTGGCGTCTGTTCCAGGCTCGTACGAAGCCGCTCAACATTCTCCGCGGGCATCCAACCGAACATCGTAGAAGTGTACATAGCCTCTCGGAAACGTTGAACCTCAACAGACAGGGCCGCGAGTGGCTCCAAGTCACGGCGCAGGGTCTGCAGCTGCTCAAGCTTGCTGTGGGCCTCCTCCAGCCGGCGAACTGGCTCCTGTGCCTCTCGTTCCAGACTCTCAATGTCTCGTTCCGCAAGCTCAATGCTGATCCAGTGGAGTTCATCGCCGGCGGCCGTACCCGCCTCGACTCCGAGAGCGCTCATTAGGTCGGTCAGACGTTGCTCCAAGCTCGCCAAGCGGCGCACCTGCTCCTGCCAGACCCCCGACTGGCTATTTTCTCCCTCCGGCATCGGTCCAGGAGAATCTGCGATATGAATCGCCGCGGACCTCGCTAGGGTCTCCGTCACGTCTATGATGTCGTGCTCGGGCACGACAATCTCGACTTCTTGCATCGCGTGAGAGCGAAACATCAAGCCCTCCTCTGAGTGGACAGCGCGTAGAGCTGCAAGTCAGCGTCCTGCCCCCATCTCTTTCTACATGAATGCGCCCTGCCGCTCAACCTCAGCCCCCTTAAGCGCTACGACTAGCATGGGTGTGAAGACCTCCACTGGCGTGCCGGCTGCTTTGGCCTCAATGATCACGGTCAGATCCCGGATCTCGTATTCGCTCAACCAAACATAGCCCAGAGGAATGCCGATGTGGAAGGGATAGCCCACAAAAGCCCTGCGGCACTCAGCCAGCGCCCGCTCCAAAATGAGCCGTTCTAGGCGTAACAACCCTTCGCCAGAGTTCAGAGCCGTGCCCCTCAACTCGGACTGGAACTCCGGGTAAATCCTGAAGACAACTTCATCAATGCTAGCTCCGCGGGCTATCGCTCGAATGCTCCGATCCCTCACCAGATAGCCTACAGCCAGCGTGTAGTTAATGATCTCCTCTTCTGAGAGCCCGTGATAGACCTGATAGCGAATGGCCCACAGAAGGTTGTCCCCATCAAGGAAGTTGCCCACCGTCCTCAGTGCCATCTCGTGATCCAGGCCCGAGAGACGGTTAATCGTCTCCCACAGCGAGCGGCGGTAGCCAAGATCCAACGCGACCTCGAGAGGAAACAGCGTGCGCTCCGCGTGATAGCGCGCCAGCGCGTGGCTCAAGACCTCATAGTAAGGGGTGCCATCAAGTGCCTCGACGGCGTGCTCGATGCCGGGGGCCTCGACCATCTGCCGGAGCCGGTCCGCACCCACCGCGATATGCCGGTCCATAGGATAGAGCAGATGAAGCACCTGATCCCAATTGGCCCCAGCCTCGTTTCCCCGCAACGCCGCCTTGACGTTATCGACCTCGTAGTGGCGCCAGAGCCTTGCTACGACATCCCTTGCGGGTTGGGGAGCCAGCCGGATCAACTTGGTGTAGACATCGATGAGGTGATGGCGGATCTGGTAGACGGTGCGCCGTGGCGTCAACAGAGTGGGGCTGATCTCGACATAGGAAGCGTAGGGGGACTTTGACAGAAGTGTCAGGACGGCATCGTAGTCAGCCGCGTGGATCAGGGACTGCCAAAACGATGATGAGAGCAGATCCGCATAGAGCGCGCGGGTCACGGCATGGATTACCGTGTACGCACTGACCGCCGGGGCCACACTGCACCTACGCGCGACCGAGGACCTGCGTCACGACGTAAGACACGGCGCTGTCGAAGCGACCACGGGCGGTGTTCCGAAATGCCTCAGCATCGGCTTGCGCTTGTGCGACTACCCTCTCCCGCTCCGCCGCCGCGGCTTCCTCTCCCTGCTGGAGAATCTCCTTAGCTTGCGCCTCCGCCCGTTGTCGAACGGCCTCACGCAACGCTCTGGCAGCATCCTCAGCCTCGGCAATCACGCGATCCGCCTGCTGCTCCGCGTCCTTACGGATTTGGGTAGCTTGCTGCTCTGCCGCCATAATCTCGGCAACCAAATCCTCGTTCACACTTCCTCCTCGGACCGCAGTCCTGGATGCAATCATCAACAGACGATTATAGTCCTCTTGCGCTCGATATCAAGCAGAATACACAACCGGCACCGTGTCCTTGACAACCGGACCGTATGCTGACACGGCTGCAGTACGCTGGGTACAAGACTGGTAACCTGATTGCGCCCATTTCACAAAAGACGCAACTGAGGGTAGGATAGCGGTATCCTACAAACCAAATCCAGTTTCACACAAGGAGGAACACGATGTCAGATCAAACCTACAAAGTAGCGGTGATCGGAACGGGTATGATCGCCAACATCGCCCACATCCCGGCGTGGCAGGCCCAGGGCGACGACGTGGAGCTCGTCGCCTGTGCAGACATTCTGCCAGAACGCGCGGAGATCACGGCCAAGAGCCACGGCATCCCACGCGCGTATGGCGACTGGCAGAAGATGCTCAATGAGGTCAAACCGGACATCGTCTCGGTCTGTACCCCGAACGTCTACCACATGGATCCGACGATTGAGGCCCTCAAGGGTGGCGCGCACGTCTGCTGCGAGAAGCCGATCACGATCAGCACGGAATACGCCCAGAAGATGTTTGACGTTTCCGACGCAGCCGGTCGCGAGCTCTTCATCACCCAGACCTCGCGTTTCACTAACCTGAGCCTCGCAGCAAAGGAATTCGCCGACTCCGGCAAGCTGGGCGAAGTGTACTATGCCGAGACGGCCCTACTGCGGCGACGGGGTATCCCCAAGTGGGGCGTTTTCCATATCAAGGAGCACAACGCCGGTGGGCCCGTCTACGACCTGGGTGTCCACGCACTGGATTTGCTGATCTGGGTGATGGGCAACCCCAAGATCGTCGCTGTGAGCGGCGCCACTTACACGAAGTTCGGCAACAAGGATGAGAACCTCGCCACCTCACTGGCGGATAGCGGCGCGCCTTCAGGCGTCATCACCCCCCGCCCCTATGACTACCGGGAGTTCGACGTTGAGGACTTCGCCTCGGCGCTCTTCCGGATGGAGGATGGTGGCACCATTCTACTTCGTACCTCATGGGCGGCCAACGTGCCCGACAACCCCGGCAAGACCTTCATCCTGGGCACCGCGGGTGGCCTGCAGATCGAACCGACGCTGGAGTACATCACCAACATCGATCGCTACCAGTCCAACGTCGCGCTGAAGGTGCCGCGCGACCAGGACGTCCCCTTCGTCGGTCACCACAACCACATGGAGCACGTGATTCGCGTGCTGCGTGGCGAAGAGGAGAAGATCGTCAAGCGCGAGCAAGTGCTGAACGTGATGGGTGCGCTGGAGGGTCTGTACAAGTCCGGCGAGCTCGGTCGCGAAGTGCGCCTAGACTAGGCAACGGCAAGGGACAAGGGGATAAGGGACAAGGGGAAAGGGATAGGGGACAAGGGCAAGGGCAGGAGTCTTCCACCGATCCCTGCCGCCATCTGTCCCTATCCCCAATCCCTTATCCCTTTTCCCCTTTCCCTTATCCCCCCAAAAATGAAAGGCCCGCAACGCGTCCAATGAAAAACGTAGCCATACTCCTTGACCCCGCGGATAACGTGGCCACCGCGTTGCGGGACCTCAGCGCCGGCGAGCGCGTGACCGTGATGCTGAAAGATGTCACCTACACAGTGGTGCTGCGAGAGGACATTGCCTTCGGCCACAAGTACGCCCTGCGTGACATTGCCAAGGGCGGGACTCTGCTCAAGTACGGCCTGCCAATTGGCAAGGCGCTGGACGACATCCGGGCCGGCGAGTGGGTCCACGTCCACAACTGCCGTAGCGACCGCTTCGGCTTCCGCCACGAGAGATATGGGATTCATGCCTGAGCTCAGGAGTGTCCAATCCATGGAGATCCTCGGTTACCTTAGGCCGGATGGCCAGATTGGGATCCGGAACAAAGTATCCATCATCTACAGCACAGATTGCTCTCGCCACATCGC
>JAFGNI010000666.1 GCA_016927095.1 Anaerolineae bacterium
ACCAACTTCGTCTGGATCGAGGAAGTGATCAGCGAGAATCTCGACATGCTGTTCCCCGGGGTGAATGTCATCGCTGCGTATCCCTTCCGGGTAACGCGCGACGCCGACTTGGAGATCGAGGAAGATGAGGCCTCCGATCTGCTCGACTCGATTGAGGAGAGTGTCGGCATGCGGCAATTCGGTTCTGCCGTGCGGCTTGAGGTGCACAAGGCGATGCCACGGGATGTCCGGGACATCCTCTTGGAGAACCTGGGTATCGCGCCCTACCTCCTCTATACCTTCGATGGTCCCATCGGGTTGGCGGATGTGATGGAGTTGGTTGAAGTGAACCGGCCCGACCTCAAGGATGCGCCCTTCATACCGCACACCAGCCGATCGCTGTCGGTGGGCAAGAGTGTCTTTGCGGCGATTCGTCGCCACAAGAACATCCTGCTCTACCACCCCTACGACAGCTTCACGCCCGTGGTGGACTTTCTGCTCGAGGCTGCGCGCGATCCGCAGGTGCTTGCCATCAAGCAGACGCTCTATCGCGTGGGGCCCAACGCACCGGTCGTCTCGGCGTTGCTGGAGGCGCGTGAGAACGGCAAGCAGGTTGCCGTGCTCGTCGAGCTCAAGGCGCGTTTCGACGAGGAAAACAACATCGTCTGGGCCAAGGCACTGGAGCGTGCAGGCGTTCACGTGATCTACGGGCTGGTCGGCCTGAAGACCCATGCGAAGGTCTGCATGGTTGTGCGCCGCGAGCAGGACGGTATGGTGCGCTACGTGCATCTGGGCACCGGCAATTACAACGCCACGACGGCCCGCGTCTACACCGATCTCGGCTACTTCACCGTCGATCCGGAGATCGGCGCCGATGTCGCTGATCTGTTCAACACGCTGACCGGCTACTCGCGCAAGGTCGAGTATCGCAAGTTGTTGGTGGCGCCGATGGCGATGCGGGAAGGCATCATCGCCCGTGTTGACCGTGAGATCGCCATGCATCGCGAACACGGTAACGGCTATCTGGCCTTCAAGATGAACCAGCTTGTGGATCCGGATTGTATCAAGGCGCTCTACCGGGCATCTCAGGCCGGCGTCAAGATCGACCTGCAGGTCCGCGGTACCTGCTGCATCCGCCCGGGCCTTCCTGGGGTGAGTGACAATATTACGTTGAGTTCGGTCGTGGGGCGTTTCCTGGAGCACCCACGCATCTATTACTTCCACAACAACGGGGATGAGGAGATGCTGCTGGGCAGTGCGGACCTGATGCCACGGAATCTCGACCGGCGCGTTGAGACCCTGTTCCCGGTGGAGGATGAGGCGCTGCTACACGCCGTACGGGACAACATTCTCAAGGTGCATCTCCAGGACACGATGCAAGCCTGGCGCCTGTTGGCCGACGGCAGCTACGAACGGATCGAGCCCACGCCCGAAGCGCTCCCACTCAACTCTCAGAACTGGATGATCGAGCATCGCGGTATCTGGTCGCGCGACGCGTAGAACGACGAGCACAGCCTGACAACGACAACTCGCCCCAGACCTGGGGCGAGTTGTGCTATCGGATGACTGGCGGGTCCTAGAGCTCTTTGGCGATCGCAGCCTTCAGTGACTCTGTCACCTTGTCAATGGGTTGGTCGCCGTCGACGTTGACCAACACACCCTTGCCATCGTAGTACTCGATCAGGGGCTTGGTTTGGGCTTCGTAGACCTCCAGGCGGCGCCGCGCCGTCTCCTCGGTGTCATCATCGCGCTGGTAGAGCTCGCCGCCGCATTTGTCGCAGACCCCGGGTTGCTTAGGGGGCTTGAACTTGATGTGGTAGGAAGCGCCGCAGTTTCTGCACAAGCGCCGGCCCGTCACCCGGGCGATCAACTCCTCCTCGGGAACCTGGATATTGAGGACCAGGTTGATGCGGTTGTCCTCCTCAGCCAGCGCCGCATCCAGGGCCGCGGCCTGGGCCAGCGTGCGCGGGAAGCCATCCAGGAGCGCGCCCTTCGCGCAATCGTCACCCGACAGCCGGTCGAGGACCATGGCAATCGTGATATCGTCCGGAACCAGTTCGCCCTTGTCCATATAGGTCTTCGCCTTGAGCCCGAGCTCCGTCTCGTTCTTCAGGTTGTACCGGAAAAGGTCGCCACTTGCGACATGCGGTAGCCCCAAGGTCTGCTGCAGACGCTCGGCCTGCGTGCCCTTGCCGGAGGCGGGCGGTCCCATCAAGATGACATAGGTCGGATTCTTCCCCATAGGTGTCTCCTTATGTGTATTGGTCTGTTGCCAGGTGTCCAGGGGCCGTCAGGCAGTCTGCCGCCCCGCTGTTGCTAGAGTGCTCTTAGCGCTTTCTGGATGAGGTCCGGCACCTCGCGCTCTTGGAAGCCGCGCCACATCGCCAGCGCGCCGGCGACCAGCGCGTCAATCTCGGCCTCCCGTGCCGCCAGAAGGGCGCGCAGCCCACGGGTAGGCGGCTGTACCCCCGATGCCACATCGCAGGCCTGCCAAAGGGACCTCACCTGGCGTGGCATCTCCCAGGTGCCGCATTGGGCAACGGCGCGGAGATGGCCTGTCGCAACGACGGCATCTTGCAGGTCGCCGAAGTAGTCCTGCAGTGTCTCTAGAACGGCAAGCGCCGGTCCTGTCTCCGGTCCCAGGAGATCCTGAAAGAAGGTCAAGGTATAGCGAAGATGCTTCACGTCAATCCGCAGTTGGTGGTAGGCGCTGAGCGGCGCGTTAGGTCGTTCCACAACCTCCCCCTGTGCCAGCAGGGTGGCGAGCTGGTCGGAAATGATGTGGTGCACCACGTCCCGCACGGGTGAGGGAGGCTGGAGCTCAGGCAAGCGGGTGCTGAGTTTCGCCCAGAGGTCCTGCTTGAACCGCCCGTAGGGGCGGCTGGTGAGGTATCGCAACATCTCATTGCGGCGCCGCGCATACTCGACGTCCCAGACTTCGGTCAGGAAACCGAGATCCGCCATCGCGATGCCTGCTTTGGCGGCAACATCTTCGGTCTTCTGCCGGAAGACATCCATGTCCCGCACCGCGCCCAGCAGCCGTGCCGTCTTGCGCAGTCCTCTCCGGATGCGCTTCACTTCGTTGCGTATCAGGTAAGGTTCCGCCATCCGGAAGGCGGTCCGCATCCTGCGGGTCATCACCCGCAGGTCGTGGAGCTCCTCGAGGTCCTCACCCATGTACGTGCCCTGTTCGTGGAGCTGCATCCGCAGGAAGAGGGGGCGCAGGAGCTTCCGGGTAGCCTCGCCTATTGTGTCGTCTTTTTGGACGTTGCCGAGGTCAAGCTGGGCGCCAATGCCGCTGTGGCGGTAGACCACCCCCATCCCGCGCTCGAACTTGGAGGTGGGTTGGGGGACCAGCCCGGGGCAAGCGACCAGCGCCGCGGTGATCTGTTCTAGATCCTCCTCCACACCGGGTTCGAGAAGCTCGATCTCGAGCTCTGTGGCCCGCTTCTGCCATTCCTGGCCCAGGAACGTGACATCGTCCAGGCTTAATTCGGCGATCTCGCCGCGGTCGGGGTGCACGACATACCGGATGTGTCGCGTCTGGCGAATCTCGAAGAGGATGTGCAAGTCCTGATGATCGCCTAGAGACAACACGGTCTCGCGGGCAGCGCCCTCGGCCCATGCGTGGGGCGTGGTGAGCGTGGCTTCGTCGATCGTGAGGGAGACCTCCTCGCGCCGGTGCACGGTCCCATCGCTGGAACCGAGCCCCTTGAGGTTGATGCGAGAGGTGCTTCCGTTATCACGTCGCCGGCAGGCGTAGGACGCGGCCATCAGCCGTTGGTCGGGGGTGTCCATATAGGTGTCCCGGATCTCTTGGGTCTCGCCGGGCCGTAGCTGGTCACTTGCGATCTGAGACATAGAGGCTAGGGATCTGGCCGTTTCCGGGTCCAGGACCGAATACTTAGCTTCTATCTCCAAGACGCCTTCCTTTGCTCCGTCCGTTGGGGCGGCCCCACCTTCAGGACTCATTATACCACAGGCGGCATGTCGTACTGCGCGCGCGTCAGGGTCGACCTGAGCGATTGCATCTTGGCGATGTAGGCCTGTCCAGACCGACTGCGCACCGGAACCGCTCGATGAGCCAAGCCGTTTCTGCGCACATGCGGCCCCTAACTGCGACGATGGCGTATGATACGTCGGAGGGACGTCACGGATGGCAGCGGCTGCGCCGCTGAGTCGGCCTAGACAGGCTGACCTACAACGGAAGACCGTGCGTCCATAGGATGCGACAACGTTGAGGGTCGGGCCCGGGCGATCGCATCGAGAGCCTCAGAGCAGCGCCCAGGGCCTCTGCCCGAGCAGACTCGGGCCGAAAGCCCCTGGGCGCAAAGAAAGAAACCCCCAGTGCGCGGCAGGGTGCAGTCGGGCGCGCTGGCGAGACCATCGGATGACCGGGATTGTATGGTATGAGACTGGCGGGGAGGGCCGCGGCTTGTGAAGCCCTCGTCACCTGGCATACTGGATGCGTCTATCGTATGCGTGCTATGACGTCGGTTGCCGAGAAGGAGCGTTGGTGCACCACTCTATGCCTGAGCTGTCGGGAGACATACCGGCGGATGTCACCCG
>JAFGNI010000667.1 GCA_016927095.1 Anaerolineae bacterium
ATCCGAAGAAGCGACAACAGCGCAGACGGACGAAGCCGTCGCGGTCGGTTCTTGTGAGGAGATCGTCTATGCGTGAGCCGACTGGCCGGCCCCTGCGGATCGCCGTTCTGGCCAACCGAAAACACAGTGTGCCCGTCGCGGAGAACGCGCCACGGGATGCCCTAGCTGAGTATGACTCCGAGGAGACGGTTGAGGGCATTCTGGGTGCGTTGCACCAGGCGGGGCATGCACCTTTCTACCTGGAGGCAGACGCCACGCTGCTTGACACAGTTCGGGACACGCGCCCCGATGCCTGCTTCAACATCGCGGAAGGCTTGCACGGTGACGCGCGCGAGTCCCACGTTCCGGCTGTTTTGGAGATGCTGGGGATCCCTTACACGGGCTCTGGCGTCACGACGCACGCCATCTCACTCGACAAGGCGCTGACCAAGCAGATCTGGCGCGATGCCGGCCTACCGACAGCCGCGTTCCAGCTCTTCCGGTACGCAGATGCGCCGTTGAGAGCTGACCTCGCATTCCCGCTCTTCGTGAAGCCGGTCCGCGAGGGGTCAGGTATGGGCATCAACGAGCGGTCTGTTGTTCACAATGAGCAGGAGTTGCGAGACCAGGTTGCCTGGGTTATCAAGACCTACCGTCAGCCGGCCTTGGCGGAGCGTTATCTGGCAGGGCGGGAATTCACCGTGGGCCTGATCGGCAATGCGCTTGGATCCGGCGATCCGCCGTGGTCTCCCTTCTACGATGCTCAAGGATACCATCGTTTCCCGGTTCTGGAGATTGACACCGGCAAGGGGGTAGTCCAGGGCATCTATAACGCCCAGGCGAAGTCGTATGCCATTGAGTCGGATGAAGCACCCGGCTATCTATGCCCTGCCGATATCCCGGGTGAGCTTGAGCAGCACCTCAAGACGTTGGCGGTTGCTGCCTTTGAGGCCATCGGTGGCTTGGACGTGGCCCGTGTCGATTTCCGGCTGGATGAAGACGGGCAGCCCTGCTTGATGGAGATCAACACGCTACCAGGGCTCAACCCATCGGTAAGTGACATCGTCATTGCTGCTCGAGCTGGGGGCGTAGCCTACGATACGCTGATCGCCGAGATCCTCAATCTCGCGCTCGCGCGCTACGATGCGCTGTGAGCCCATGATGGGCTCGACGGTGACTGGGGTACCGACGATTTTTCCAACACAGCACATCCTCCACGCGACCGACGAGGTCGTAGTGGAGGATGTGCTGTTTCTGTCTAAGGAGATCCCTGAACGGGCCGAGGCCATCGTGCAAGCAGTTCGCCGGTCTGGGCTGGGGCCGGTGGTGACACCTCAAGACTGCGGTCTCGCCCCCATTCTAGCAGTCCATAGTTCAGACTATGTTGACTACCTCAGTACTGCGTTTGAGGCTTATGCTACCCACATGGGACGGCCCTGCCCCGTGCTCAGTTCGCGAGATAAGGTGGACCCTGCGCGCGAAGCCGTACGCCCATCTGGCTTTCCTGCGCTGATCGACTATTATACATATGACTATGAGGATCCTATCCTAGACGGGACCTGGGAGGCGGCCTACTGGAGTGCTCAAGCTGCTCTGACAGCGGCTGAGATCGTGAGCGAGGATTGGCAACGGCACGCATCCCGCGAACGAACCTCACCGCCTGCCGCCTATGCGCTTTGCCGCCCACCGGGGCATCACGCAGAGAGGGATCGCTACGGCGGCTTCTGCTATCTGAATAACGCCGCCGTCGCTGCCCGCTGGTTGTCTCGTCAGGGTCGCGTGGCGATCTTGGACGTCGACTACCATCACGGCAACGGTACACAGTCGATCTTCTATCAGGATCCAGCGGTCTGCTACGTTTCGCTACACGCGGATCCCCATCGTGACTACCCGTACTACTGGGGCTATCGCGATGAGGTCGGGGAAGGCTTGGGCAGGGGGACCAACGTCAACTTGCCATTGCCGATCGGCGCTGATGATCGCGGGTACTTGGTCGCCCTTAATGAAGCCCTGGCAGCGATTCAAGCATTCGCACCTGCCTATCTGGTTGTGTCGATGGGTTTGGATGCTGTGATGGGTGATCCGATCGGCAAGTTCAACCTCACCTACGAAGGCTGGTGTGAGGTAGGGGCGCAGGTGGCGAGCCTGGCAGTGCCCACGGTCGTGGTACAGGAAGGCGGCTATGCCGTCGAGCGGCTTGGCCAACTCGCCGTTGCGTTTTTGAGATCGTTTGTCTAGGCATACGTGGAACTTTCGCGGGATGGTCCGCGTCCTAAGTATGCTATTGACCTAGAAGGAGGCTTATGATGAAATCGATACGTTGGCTGCATAGATCACCGTTAGGCATTTTGGCGTGCGCGTTGCTTGTCGCATTGACCCTGACCGCGTGTGGGGATGGGACTGCCGAGCCTGTGGTTCCCACTGATACCGCGCCTGCAGAGGAAGCGACACCTATACCTGCGGCACCCGAGGAAGAACCGGCTCCTACCGCCACGAGCGAGCCCACCGAGGCACCGCCCCCAACGGCTGCGCCTGATGCGTTCAGTTATGTGCCAGTGGAGCTTTCGGAGGTGGGGCTCGTTGTGGAGGTCCCGGGAACGTGGGTGCGGCTTGAACCGGATGCCGTGTGGGTGCCTGAGGTTACCGAAGCCCCAGCAGCAATGATCCACCCGCGCATCGGCGTCAAGATGGTTGAACTCCAGCCACCCGCCGAGGCCGAGGCGTTCCTATTGCCACAGCCTGGGCAGATTCTGGCGAGCGAAGAACTGGTCTCTTCGTTGGGCAGCGGCAGAAGCTTTTTGGTAGAGGTGTACGGGCTGGCTGCTGAGGGTGAAGTGGAAGAGCAGGCGGATGTCATCTCAGTGGAGAAGCACGTCCTCGTCAGTGTGATGGAGGGCGATAGGCGACTGGCCTACGATTTCTATGCTGCGGCTGAATCGGTTGAGGGTCTTGCTGCACTCGACGCGGCTGTGGCCCACATCGCACAGACGGCTACGATGATGCCGATATCGATGCCGGTTGAGGGAGGGCAGGCGAATTTGGACAATCCGGCGGTCATGGGGGCGAAGGCACGGCTAGCCCAGCATCTGGGTGTACCGGAGAGCGACATCACCGCTGTCTCGGCAGAGTTCGTCAACTGGCCCGATGCCTGCTTGGGTGTGCACGAGGCAGGACAGATGTGTGCGCAGGTCATCACGCCGGGATACCAGATCGTGCTAGAAGCCGGCGGGCAGCAATACGAGGTGCACACCGATCGCAACGGGACGGCGGTAGCGATCCTGGCTCCGTAGAACACTAAGTGGAGATGGTGACACCTACAGACCAAGACATCGCAGAGCCTGAATCCGTGGGCGAGCATCGAGAGACCATGCAGGCCCTGGTGTGGACCGGGCCCGAGGAGATGGTGCTGCAGGACGTGCCACTGCCGATCCCGGGCGTTGATGAGGTCCTGATCAAGGTGGCGTATTGCGGCGTCTGTGGCTCAGAGCTGAGTGGCTACCTGGGACATAACGCGCTCCGGAAGCCACCGCTGATCATGGGACATGAGTTCTCCGGCGAGGTCGTCGCCATGGGTGACGCATCGACGATGTGCAACCCGGCCTTAAGCGTGGGCGCCCGTGTCACGGTCGACCCTATGATCTACGACGGCACCTGTCGTTTCTGCAAGGCCGGGCTGAACCATCTATGTCTCGATCGACAGCTGGTTGGTGCCAGCCGACCAGGGGCCTTTGCTGAGTACGTGACGGTCCCTGCGCATATGGTCTTCCTGCTGCCTGATAGCCTCAGCCTGCGGATCGGCGCGCTCTCTGAGCCGACAGCGTGTGCCGTCCGTATCGTCTCGTTGATGGGCAACGTGGCAGGGCGTGACATCCTTATCGTCGGCGCCGGTGCAATCGGACTGCTGACGCTACAGGTATTACGCCATCGCGGTGCCGGCAGGGTCTTCGTGGTGGATACCAACCTGAATCGCCTTGACAATGCTGCTGATCTGGGTGGCCAACCTTTGAACCCCAAGCAGGAGGATATCGTGGCTGCAGTGCAGTCAGCCACAGACGGCATCGGCGTTGCTATCGCGCTGGATGCGGTGGGCAAGGCGCTGACCCGGGCGCAGTGTGTGGCAGCGACAATGCGTGGAGGCCGCATCATGTTGAGTGGCCTCCACGAGGAGACCAGTGCAGTTCCCGTCGCCGACGTGATTCGCAAAGAGCAGACGCTGCAGGGCACCTTCTGTTACACGCCGGCCGATATGCGTGCCGCTATTGAGCTCCTCGACCAGCACGTTGTCACCCTAGGCGACTGGCTCACGCAAGCACCGTTAGCTGATGGCGGCGAGTGGTTTGCGCGGTTGGTGGGCGATCCCGGTTCCGTAGCCAAGGTGCTGCTGGTTCCGTGAGGCGGACCGGAGGCGCTGGGCTATGTATCCGCTGGGACTCCATCGACGCGCACCGTCTTGCCTGAGCTTCGCTCTACGTCACAGTTGAGGGTCCGGATCTACTGATCCCGCGGCTGCGAGTTCGTGCGCGGCGGGGCGACTGCGCCGCCACAGCCAGCCGACCTGGACCAATCCCGCGATCTCCATCCCCACGATCGCGACGCCGAGGCCCGCAAACCGCTGCAGCCCCACGCCCGCGCCGAGCACGATCGCCGTGACCAGCAGGTAGAGCGCCACGGATTCTGTGATGCCTCTTGTGCTTCGGCGATCGTGGCTGCCGCCGCTGTGGATGATCATCCCCTGGTACCAGCTCTGCAGGACGGCGAGCGAGGGCAGCAGCAAAGCTAACACCAAGGCCCGTTGTCCCATCAGGACCAGATTCGGCGGCAGCGCCATCACGGTTGACAGCCCGAGTTCCGAGAGCGGCGTGGCGGCGACCACGGCAATGAGCAGGAAAGAACCGACTCCCAGAGTGACGGCAAAGCGTCTCAGAGCCGCGAACGCGCGATCCCTGTCGAGAAGGGCGACGACCGTCTCGCTGTAGGCCATTCCGGGGCTTCTCAACATGAAGATGAGGCCGCTAATGACCGGCCACGCTGCCAGCGAGTCCAAGGCGTTGGGCATGCGGCTCATCGCTGCGCTGCCGACGGGCGAGACAAAGAAGGAGATCAGCGACGTCAGCGCCAAGGGAACGTAGAAGCTCGTGAACCGGCGCAGTGTCAGAGGCTCGCCCTCTCGCGGGGCGGGCCGGATCTGCCCCCTGACGATCGAGCGGACACGTAGGCCGGCATAGAGGGCCTCGGCGATCACGCCAGTGGCCACCGCACTGGCGGCGACGACGATCCCGGGGACCCGCTTCAGCAGAAACCCTGTCAGCAACACCAAACCATTGGCGGTCATGCGCACCATCGTGCCTACGCCTACGGCTCGCGCGTGGCCAAAGCGGATCATCGCCCCCTGCTGGAAGCGCCGGTAGGCGATGGCCCAGCTCCAAGGGGTCATGATCATCAGGCCGATGCGCCCTGGCTCGATGATGACCTCCGGTGCCTGGATGATACGGCGGACGACGAGGTCATAGAGCGGGGTGAAGGCCACGGTGATGTGAACGACCGTGAGGATCCCGCCCAACACCATCGCAATACGGCGCAGGCGCCGGTAGGCTTCCCAATCCCTGCTCAAGGCTGTCGAGGCCGAAAGCAGCATCACCACCGGGGACTCAATGATCAGGGCGAGGGGGAAGACGATGCCGCCCCAGGCAGCCAGGTTGACCTCAGGATCAGAGAGCCGGGCAACGATGGCGCTGTGCGCGGGTCCTTCCACGCTCATCAGGAGCCAGCTGAGGGCGAGGGGCCACCACATCTCGGCGATGTCACTCATGGAAGGTTGTCCCGCACTAGGAAGGCCGGTCGCTTCAGCGCTCAATGCGTATCTTTCTGTTCTAGAGCTCGCCTCGGTGGCAGATGGGCAGCTCACGTAGTGTAGCGGATAGATGCTCGTTTGGCCAGATCTTCTTGGGCGGCGACGGGTGATAGCGTGGCGGGCAATGACTGCAGGCGTCCGGCGTCACGTTACGCTTCTGTCGGTAAGTAGGGCGGCTAGTCGAGCCGCCCCGTAGAAGCCATACCTGTCGGGTGGCCTGCATGCGCAGGTCGACGTCGCGGGCTGGCCTTTCAGGTCCGGGGGGGCTCGGCTAGCCGCCCTCCAACGGACAATGCGGGAAGCCAACTGCGTCGCTTGAGGTGGCATGCAGGGCCTACGTATCTGGTTCTTAACATGTGTGTTCTGAACAACGGCCTCAATCGGGGGCTCATGGCTACTGTGTCCACTAGGATGTGGCGGGTGTGCACCCAAGAGCACCTGACGCCACGGCAGCGCCCAAGGGCCTTCTGCGGCCCTTGGGCGCAGAGACGATCGCCGGCCGGCAAGCCTAAGGGCCTTGGGCGTTGTCGTGGGCACTGCGGTACGACATCCAGTAGAAAGCATACCACTCGTCCCTGGGCGCAAAACTGAGATGCGCACGCGTTCGGGTGGTGTGTGGTTGCGTTCTGGGTGGTCGAGACTAGCATAGAATCTATGATGTCTCTGCGTTTCCAGTCAG
>JAFGNI010000668.1 GCA_016927095.1 Anaerolineae bacterium
CGCGCGTCCTCCGCCACCTGGCGCAGCGTCTCCTCGCCATACAGGTGCTGGCTACCCGTAACAAACCACAGGTCATACTGCTTCAGGTCGATCACGATACCCTCCTCTGTGCATAGGATGGAGCGTCCCTGCATACGGGAATTCGGGGATACCGGTCACTCCACGAGAACTTCACCAACGTGCAACTGCGGATAGGCGCTGCATCGATTGTGGACCGGCACGTCCTCGAACTCCATTTCATATACGGTGATATTGACGATCGGATCACATAGCTCGAGCGGCGGTGGCGTGACGACGATCTGGCGGCTGGTCTGCTCGAATGCAAGCGGTGTCCCGCTTGGCAGAACCCGGATCGCCTTGAGCTTGGTGTCGAAACCGCCGAAGATCAGTTGGTCGCTGCGGATGAACTGCCAGAAGTAGGCGATATTTCCGCGCTGCGTGAACCGTCCTGCGCCGCTGGCTCTGCGCACCGTGCTGGGCGTCAGCCGTCCGTAGACCGCGGCGTCACCATAGGTCTTCAGCCAGCGCCCTGTGGTCTGAAGCGGCTCAATCGCCTCCGGCGGCACACTCCCGTCGGGCATCGGTCCGATGTTCAGCAGCAGATTCCCGCCGGACTCGCAGACCGTATTGAGCATCCTGAGGATGCCGTGCGAGTTGTAGCTGTAGGGCAGGGCCTGGGCGCTGTCCAGATACCCCCAACTGATGCGGTTGAAGGTCATGCAGGCTTCCCAATCCTTCCCTTCAGCCGCCGTCAGGTGCTCCTCAGGCGTCGAGAAGTCCTCGTCCAGCTTGGAGCGGTTGTTGATAATGATGTCAGGCTGGAGGGCCCGTACCATCTGGTTCATCTGCAGCGAGCCCCATCCCTCGTGCGACTCCATGGGCCGTGAGACGTCGTACCAGAGGATATCGATCTTGCCGTAAGCTCCGCCAAGGAGCTCCTGCAGCATTCCGGTCAGGAACGCCTGGAACCGGGCACGCGCCTCGGGATCAAAGGCACAACGCCAGGAATCCGGGTGGTGCCAGTCCATGAGCGAGAAGTAGAACCCGACCCGCAAGCCAAACTCGTGGCAGGACTCCACGAACTCCTTGACGACGTCGAATCCACCTGCATGGGCCACCGCGTTGTAGGGATTGACCTTGCTGTCCCAGAGGCTGAAGCCCTCGTGGTGCCTGGTCGTGAGCACCATATACTTCATGCCGGCCTCGGCGGCAAGCTTGGCCCATTGGCGCGTGCACCCCGGCTCGGGCCGGAATTGGCGCGCGACGTCCTCGTAGTCGTCGATCTTCCAGTTCTCGATGGCCATGGCCCACTCGTTGCGCCCGATGAGGGTATGCGCTCCGAAATGGATGAACATTCCAAAGCGGGCGTCCCGCCACCATGCCATGCGGGCATCACGGGTTGCGGCCACTTGCTCTTCGTACTCAGGTCTGCTCAGAATCGTCTGCACTGCTCGCCTCCATGGATAGTCTAGCCGTCACGTGTGACCAGCTGAGGACAGGTGGCTGCAGCAGCCCATCCTCACGCTGCAAAACACCAACCATAGCCTGCGCCCCATTGCTCGCGCAGCAGCCCGATCTGCCCGGAGTGGTAAGTCCAATGCCACGCCAGGTGCCTCAGCACCTCGCGCACGGTGAGGGCGGGGCCACCGTCATCAAGCCGGGCCTCAAGATCGGTTAGCCGGGCCAGCGCGGGCACTGTGAAATCGTCACGCACCCGCCGGCAGAGTGCAACCAATGCCTCGCTACTGACATCAGCGGTCATACGCTCGCCCAAGGCGATCGCTCTCCCGGCGGCCAGCACCTCGGCGCTCAAGTCGGCTGGGGCAGTGGCCCCCGAGATGCGCTGGATCCAGTCAATCTCGGCCCAGACCAGGTGCTCGACGAGGGCGCCGATCGACAGCGTGGTCCGTTCAGGCACGTAGGCAAGCGCGTCCAGGGGCAGATCCGCGATCTGGTCAACCACACGCGCACGGAGCTCGTCCAGTGCCGCGGCGCCGAGCGCGAGCTCGGGACACGCGAACACCGTCTCGACCAGTGGTCGCAGGTCGTACCGTCGGGGACGCCCGCGTCTGATCATACCTACGTTGGGAGGTCCGCCTGGGGGAGGTCGAAGTAGAACGTGCTGCCTTGCCCCGGGACGCCGGGGCTCTCGACGCCGGCGGCGCCACCCAGCTTCTCCATAATGCGCTGAACGATCGACAACCCCAGGCCATATCCCTTCGCGCGGGCCTGATCGAGGCGCTCAAAAGGGATGAAGAGACGCGCCTGCTGCTCGTCGGTCAGACCATCGCCGTTGTCACGTACCCAGAAGCGTATGGAGACCGGCCCGTCAGTCGGGGCCTCGGCATCGAGAAGCGTAGCCCCAACCTCGATGCGCGGCGGTGCGCCACCATACTTCAGCGCGTTGCTGATGTAGTTCGCCCAGACCTCCTCGATCCACTGGGCGTATCCCCAGGCGATCGGCCAGGCCATCGGCGTCGCGACCTCAGCATGCTCCTGATCGATAAGGTCGGATAGCCGGATCAGGACATCGGACACAATCTCACCCATATCAAGTGGCTGGAGGGCAACCTCACCTACCTTGCGCACGCTGGAAAGCAGTAACAGCTCATCGATGATGTTGTGCATCTTGCGCGCGCTCTGACCGATAGCGCGCACGCACCAATCCAACTGGGCCGGATCGTCGTTGACCTCACCGGCGGCCATGAAGCTGGTATAGCCAGTCAGCAGCGAAAGCGGCGTCTTAAGGTCGTGGGCCACGGTATGCGCGAAGGCGTCGAGCTCGGCGTTCCGTGCTGCCAGATCCTCGGCCTTCTGCCGCAAGGTCACCTCGCTCTGGCGCAAGGCCTCCTCGGCAATTTTGCGCTCGGCGAG
>JAFGNI010000008.1 GCA_016927095.1 Anaerolineae bacterium
CGGCATAGAGATGGCGCTGGATGGCGCGTCGATAGAAATCGATGATGCGTTGTTTCTCTTCTTGCGGGACAGCCGTATCGAAGTAGGTGTAGGGTCCGGCTTCCTCCAGGATGCCGGAGAAGTGCCAGATCGCCAGTGTGGACCAGCAGTGGACGAGCACAAATTGGTCCTCTTCGGGGGAGAGTATCTCTGCGTTATGCAGTTCGTTGGATTGGGCTACCTTAGCATCCCATCTGGCAATGTGCCGGTGCAGCGGGCTCCCAATGGTACGATCAAGGCCTGCTAGCGCCCGGGTCACGCGGCGCTGGACGATGGACGGGGCAAAGAGGATCTCCCAGAGGCGCATCGTGGTAAACGACCTTGTGTCCTGGGCCAGGAGCCGGTGCAGGAAGGTTGTGCCGCTTCTGGGGTTGCCGATGATGAAGACAGGGTCCTCGATCTCTGTGTCAGTGTGGCGGGGATAGAGCAGGTGATCGAGCCCAAAACCAATCCGCGTGGCGAGCTCCGTCGCCAGGAAAAGGCCCAAGAAGCCGGCAAGGGTTGCAGCGCGCTTCAGGGTTAAGCGGTAGGGGCTATCAGGTGGGGGATGCAGCGCACGGCGGAGGAAGACGGCGAAGTTCTTCCAGCTGAAGTACAATACGCACCTCCCTTGCACCCAGGACAATACCGCGATGTCCTAATCCTACTAGATCCTGCGGAATGTGCGCAAGGCACCGGCGGCAGGGCTATCGCACTTGGGCTTCAAGAAGGACCATTTGTCATTCCGAGCGGGCCTCCACATAGTGGAGGAGCGAGGAATCTCTCACCTCACGCCCAGGCCTGCGTTGGGGCGCGAGATCCCTCACTTCGCTCGGGATGACAGCTCTGCCCTGTGAGCCTGAACGGCGCGCCGGTGCGCTGTGGCGGTGATCAGCATGGCATTCGCCGCTGATTTTTGGGGTGAAATGCGATAGCCCCAAACGGCGGAACGTACTTCGAGCGCGAGGTCCTTCGTTGCCGTTGCGTTGGATTTGGGTATACTCAGCACCACGCCTTAGCGTCACACTTCCACAGGGGAACTATGAACAAGCGCAACTTTCTCGTCGCCGGTGCGTTAATCGTGGTCGCGGTTGGCTACCTAATCTTCAGCAGCACGGGGAGCACGGCAAGCTTCTTCTTGACGATCGAGGAGCTGCAGACGATGGGCCAGGCGGCACTGGAGCGGGATGTGACGGTCTCTGGTGCGGTTATCGGCGACAGCATCGTCTATGATGCCACCCAGCCACGCCTCAGTTTCGCCATTGTCCACATACCGGGCGACCAGGACGTGATCGAGGCTGCCGGTGGATTGGCCAAGGTTCTCCACGAGGCCGTAACTGCAGCCACCGGACCGCGCTTGTATGTGGTCTATGAAGACATCAAGCCCGACTTACTCCAGGATGAGGCACAAGCTATCGTGCGCGGGCGGCTTCAGCCTGATGGCACCTTCCTCGCCCATGAGCTCCTGCTCAAGTGTCCCTCTCGTTACGCAGAAGAGATCCCCAACCAGATTGAGGAGTAAGGATGCTAGCTGACCTCGGCACCATCCTGGGTGTCCTCGCGCTACTCGCCACGCTTTACGGGATTGTTGCCGCCCTCGTCAGCATCCGAACTCGGAGATCGGAGTGGTGGCAGAGTGCCCAGAATGCGTTTGTCAGTATCACGGCACTGCTGGGCTTCAGCCTTCTGTCCTTGGTGGTGGCCTTCCTCGGGAATGACGTGACGATTCGTTACGTCGCGCAGCACTCCTCCAGTGTCCTGCCGATCTATCTCAAGCTGTCGGCTGTGTGGGCTGGACAGGAGGGGTCGCTACTGCTCTGGAGCTTCCTCCAAGCGCTCTTCACGGCTATTGCGGTCGTGCGACCGCCGGAGCGAGCCGAACCGCTCGTGCCGTGGGCTGCGGTCGTGCTGGGCGTGATCGGTCTGTTCTTCATCGCCGTCACCCTCCTGCTCTCCAATCCCTTCGCGCAACTGGCTCAGGTGCCCGCCGATGGCCAGGGCCTCAACCCACTCCTGCGCCATCCCGGCATGATCTTCCATCCCCCGGCGATGTACGCGGGATACGTTGGGTTGTCGGTGCCCTTTGCTTTTGCGGCTGCGGCCCTGATCGTGGGCGGCTACCAACGCTGGACGCTGGCGATGCGTTCGTGGATCCTTGTAGCCTGGCTGGGTCTCAGCCTTGGCCTGCTCCTGGGCATGCGCTGGGCCTATGACGTGCTCGGGTGGGGAGGCTACTGGGGTTGGGATCCGGTGGAAAATGCCGGACTGATGCCGTGGTTCACCACCACGGCGTTGTTGCACGGTGCCGTGATGCAGGATGAGCGACGGGGCTTCCGTATCTGGAATCATCTGCTGGCGACGATGTCCTTCGTGCTCGTGCTGTTCGGCACTTTCGCCACACGCAGTGGCGTCATCCAGTCGGTCCATTCCTATGCCCGTTCGAATCTGGGCGCCTACTTCCTCGCGGCGATCATCGCGGCATTGGCCAGCGGGGTCGGTCTCGTCGTCTGGCGAGGACGGGAGCTCACATCGGAGCAGAATCTGGAAAGCGAGGGGGTCACAGGCAATGAGGCGCTGCTCTCAAGAGATGGTCTCTTCTTTCTAACGCTGGTCCTCTTCTCCATGTTGACGGTCTCGACCCTGGTGGGGAGCACGCTGCCGACGCTGACCGGCCTTTTGTCGGGCCAGAAGTTCGAGGCGGGTCCTGACTGGTTCGATCGTGTCACCGGCCCGCAGTTTGGGGCGCTGGTGCTTCTCCTGGGCGTCTGCCCTCTGTTGGGGCGCGCCGCCGCGACGGCTCGCCGGCTTCGACAGTGGGGCTGGGTTGTGGCTCTGGGCAGTGCCGTCTCGGTTGTGATCGCCGTGCTTGCTGGTTTCGGCAAAGCGGTATCCCTGGTGGGCTTTGCCTTCTCCGGCCTCGCAGCGACTACGGTGGTGGTGGAGTTCGCCGAAGCGACCGTCAAGCGCTCCAGGACCAAGTCTATGGCGCCGCTGAACGCGCTCTGGGACCTATTACGCCAGCAGCGGCGCAGGTACGGTGGCTACCTCGTCCATCTGGGCGTGATCCTCATGGCTGTGGGCGTGATCGGCACGCGTATGTATCCCTTTGAGGATGAAGTCGTGCTGATGCCCGGCGTTTCGCAAGCGGTCGCCGGCTACGACCTCGTGTTGAACACCGTCTCACGAGATCCCGGTGAGGACTATGTCAGTACCTGGGCGAGCGTGATCGTCACACGCAATGGTGCCTACGTCGACACGCTGGTGCCACGCGTAAACCAGTATGCGAATTACGACCAGCTCTACTCAGTGCCGGCCATTCGACCGGCGATACGCGAGGACCTGTACTTGATCTTGGCAGGGTGGGGCGCCAACGGCGCGTCAGCCACGGTGAAGGTCGTGGTGAATGTGCTGGCCAATTTTCTCTGGCTGGGCGGCTTGGTCTTTTTAGCCGGTGGGGCGCTGGCGCTCTGGCCCCGGCTCAAAGTCCAGGCATGGAACATTGTGGCGGGTGTGGTGCTGGTGGCGCTGCTAGCAGGGGCATCGTGGGCGATGTGGGGGGCACCCAGCGGCACGGACCGTGGCGAACGTGTGACCAACGGAGCTGCACGGCGCCCGGTCATCGGGCAGCCCGCACCGGACTTCCGCCTCGCGCTCGTTGATGGTGGCGTGGTTTCCCTGTCCGACCTTTCGGGCCAGGTCGCGGTGCTCAATTTCTGGGCGCCTTGGTGTCCCACGTGCAAGGAAAATCTGCCTGTGCTGGCGGACGTGTGGCGTGCCTATCAAGACCGGGGCGTGACGGTCGTTGGGGCGGCCTACCAATCGGAGGCTGAGGCGGTCACGGAATCGATGCACACGTACGAGATCACCTATCCTGTCGGCCTGGATGTGGGCGATCGGATGGCCCGGGCCTACGGAATCACCGGCGTGCCTGAGACCTTCATCATCGATGCGGACGGCAATCTGGCTTACATCCATATCGGGCCTATGGCTCAGGACCAACTGCTGTCAGAGCTGAACGCACTGGTAGGAGGACCGTGACAATGAGTATCGGCGCGCTGCTCATCGGCTTGGCGGCACTGATCCTGGTGGTGGCCTATATCGTGTCTCCGTTTCAACGGAAAGCTGAAGCCGTGGATCTGGATGCCCAGATCGAGGCTTGGGTGACCGCAGCACGTCGCGCTGAAGAGCCGAAGGTCACTGTTGGCGGCGGCGCCCCGGCTATGGCAGAGACTCAACGCGGGGTATCCCATGAGAAAGTAGCTCACTACTGCCACCATTGTGGTGAGCCTGTGAGGCCAGATCACCGGTTCTGCCCCAACTGCGGTACCCGGCTTGTCGATGACTGAGATGCGCGCTGCTTCTGTAGGGACTGGACGCCGGGGCTTGGCATTGCGACGGCTTGCTGCTGTGGGATCTGTCTATCTCTTCACCTTTGCTGTTGCTCTCGCGCTCAGCCCTATCGTGCTGGCTCAGGATGGGCAGGGGAGCCTTACCATCGATCAGCTTCACATGTTCCTGATGCCGTCGGAGGATCGCCTTCTGGTCACCGAGCACTATCTGCTGAGCAACAGCGCCTCAGAGGCCTACCTGGGGGACGATGAGGATCACGTCACCGTTGTCTTCCCGCTGCCGGCGGGCGCCCAGAATGTGCAGACCGATGAGGGCGATGAGAGCGTGGGACGCTACGAGATTTATGAGGCGGACGGTACTCTCGCCATTGCCGACACGGCGCCGATCCTGCCGGGTAGCGCCACAACCGAGGTGCGCTTTTCGTATGAATTGGTCCTTGAGACCGGGCTGTCGGTACGGCGCGACATGCCGCTAGCCACCGAATCCACGGTGGTTCTGTTGACGGGAGACACCTGGCGATTGGAGGGTCCGCAACTCCTCTCGTTTGGCGAGATCAACGCCGGCGGGGGCACAGCGCAGGCCTACACGCTGGATCCTATGTCGCCCGGCGACGCGTTCACCTTCTCCCTTGAGCCCGCCACAGTCTCCTCTGATGTTGGTGACGCGCGTATGAGCACTGCTGCGGAGGACAACGGCCTCGGACTGGGGATTGGCGTCCTCTCGCTGGTCGTGGCAGGGACAGCCGTCTTCGCGCTTTGGCGACGGAATGCGTCGCGGACATCCGACCGCGGCCTGGCCCTGCCTGAAGCACTTAAGGATGAGGTTCAGGCGCTAGCTGAGTTGGACAAGCGATTTGACGCCGGCGAGCTAGATGCTGCAGCCTATGAGGACCAACGGCGCGCGGTCAAGGCCCGGATTCTGGGACGGCTACAGCACGAACGCCGTGATTAGGGGCCGCGTGTAGATGATCCGGGTCCGCGAGTTGGTCAAGGCCTTTGGCCCAAGACGGGCGCTCTCCGGCATTGACCTGGATATCGCTACCGGCGAGCGGGTCATGTTGGTGGGCCCCAACGGCGCCGGGAAGACCACGTTCTTGCGGATCCTCGCCACACTCAGCCGGCCGACGTCGGGCGAGGTCGTGATCGATGGCTACAACGTTGCGACATCGGGCGCGGAGGTACGCAAGGCCATCGGCTATCTCTCGCATGAGACGCTGCTTTACGAGGACCTGACTGCGGTGCAGAATCTCCGGTTCTATGCCCGGATGTACGGGCTCGTGGACGCGATGGCGCGGATTGAGACGCTCGTGGCAAAAGTTGGGCTATCTGACCGACGAGATGACCTGGTGCGCACGTACTCCCGGGGTATGCGGCAGCGGCTGGCTGTGGCGCGAGCCGTCCTGCATCGCCCGACGGTGCTGCTCCTGGACGAGCCCTATACCTCGCTTGACGCAAGCGCTTCGGAGATGCTGACGCAGTTGCTTGGCGGCTTGGTCGAGGAGGGCTGCACGATGGTCCTGACGACTCATCGCCCGGCGGACGAGGGACAGCTCGCCAACCGGCGGGTGACGCTGGAGGGGGGACGGATCGTCGAGGATGTAGGGGTGGGGGACGGAACACCGGAGGCCGGCGTGCAAGGTTGGGCCGGTATTGGGGCGGGAGATCCTTCGCTATCTTGACCAGACATCGACATTGCCGGGTTGA
>JAFGNI010000119.1 GCA_016927095.1 Anaerolineae bacterium
ATCGCTACACCTCCTGGTGTTAGTTTTCCCTAACCAGAGTGTAGCGGCTGCGGTCTGTCTTTGTCAACCTATGCATAGTATCTACAGACCAACCCAGTACAGGTGACCTAGACGCGCACTTCCTGCCATCCGGCATGCGGCCACGTGCTGTCCGCGGAATCGGGTACACTGAACGCTATGAGCCCATACATCCCGCTGCGCGTACACTCCTACTACTCGCTGCTCGCGGCGACCGCATCACCGGCCGAGTTGGTTGCGCGCGCGGCTGCCGAGGGCATGACGCACCTCGCCTTGACCGATTGCCACGCGCTGTACGGCGCTGTCGCTTTTGCGCGTGCCTGCGAGGCCGCCGGCGTGACCCCGATTCTGGGACTCACCATCAACGTCGCGTGGCCTCAGGCGATCACGCCTGCGCCGCCGGATACCCATATGCCGGGTCAGCTCGTCTTGCTTGCCCGCGACGCCAGTGGGTACCGCTCACTCTGCCAGCTGTCATCCCACATCCAGAGCGCCCCCGACCGCGACGCCAAGATCCGGCACGGGTTGAGCCTCGATCTGCTCGCAGCACACCACGAGGGCCTGATCTGCCTCACTGGCGGGCGAAAGGGCTTTGTCCATCGCTCTCTTTACGAGGCGCTCTCGCCCCAAACCAAGGTGCCCGACACCGCGGCAACGTATGACCGCGCCGCGCACCGCTTCCTGGGCCGCCTCTGCGGGATCTATGGCCCGGAGCGCACGCTTGTGAGCCTGGAACTCCAGACACTGGACGACCAGCAGGTGGTCCAACGGCTCTCCGAAAAAGCCACCCTAATGGGGCTCCAGACCGTGGCGGTCCACCCCGTCTACACGTTGCGCAAGGACGACGAAGCTCGCCTGCGGCTCCTTGCAGCGATCGACCGGAACTGCCCTCTCGGAGAGGTACCACCAACTGCCCTTCCCAACGGCGGCGACCGGACTGTCGCGATGCACTGGCTGGGTCCTGACGAGATGCGCGCTCGTTATGCAGCCTTCCCGGAGGCGCTCGCGCGAACGGTGGACGTGGCGCAGTCCCTCGGTGCCGCGCCTGCGCTCCCGGATGGTACGTTGCAGTGGCCTGCCCTCGATCTGCCAGAGGACGAGACGCCAGCCACGGCCCTGCGACGAGATGCCAGAGCCGGCGCCGAGAAGCGCTACGCGAGCCCGCTCCCTCAGGCCATCGCAGAGCGGTTGGAGCGCGAGCTCACCAGGATCAACGCGCGCGGCTATGCCCCGCTCTTCCTCGCCGTTGCCGACATCGTCCGCTTCGCGCGGGCGCAGGACATCCCCGTCAGCACCCGCGGCAGCGTGGCCAACTCGCTGGTGGCCTATGCGCTGCGCATCACCACCGTCGATCCCATAGCGCACGGGCTGCTCTTCGAGCGCTTCCTCAGCCCCGGTCGCGCCGATCCACCCGACATCGACCTCGACTTCTGCAGTCGCCAGCGGGACGAGGTCCAGGCCTACATCCGCGAGACCTATGGTGAGGACCGCGTGGCGCTGGTTGGCGCTATGAGCACGCTGCAACTGCGTTCCGCTGGGCGCGAGACAGCCAAGGCCTACGGCCTCAGCGATGCCGAGACCAGCCGTCTCCTGGCCCTCCTGCCGCGACATTTCCACCCGCGGCAACCGCAGAGGACCCTTGAGGAGGTGCTGGCGGACCTCGGTGAGCCGTGGCTCCAGGCCGTAGCCAAGGCCGCCTATGACATCGCCGGTTTCCCCCACCACCTCAGTATCCACGCCGGGGGCCTTGTGATCACACCTGGCCCGCTCACGGACCTCGTCCCGGTTCAAATGGCACCCAAGGGCTTCCTCACCACCCAATATGACCACGGCGACTGCGAGGCCATCGGTTTACCCAAGCTCGACTTGCTGGGCATCCGCGCCCTCACCGTGCTTGCCGACGCAGCGGAGGCCGCCCGCGAGGCCGATCCGGTCTTCCGGCTGGACCAGATCCCGCTCGACGATCCGACGACCGCCGCTTTGCTGCGCGAGGGTGACACCGTTGGGGTTTTCCAGTGCGATTCCGTCGGTGCCCGGCGCACCTTGCGCAAGCTCCGCGCGCATACCGTGGCCGACCTAGCCATCGCCAACGCCTTCTTCAAGCCTGGCCCCGCCACCGGCGGTCAGGCGAATGTCTTCGTCAGCCGCTACCGGGAGGAGGCCCAGACCCGCTACCAGCATCCGGCCCTGGAACCGATCCTTGCCGCCACTAAAGGGGTTCTGATCTTTCAGGAACAGGTCCTGCGGGTGGCCACCGAGGTTGCGGGCCTCTCTTGGGCGCAGGCCGACCACATCCGTCGCGGCATGAGCCGGATGGCCCCCGGCGAGATGCGCGAGCTCGCGGATGCCTTCATCCAGGGTTGCATGCGCCCAGACGGGCCGGGCTTCACCGAAGAACAAGCACAGCAGCTCTGGACGCAGGTCTCAGCGTTCTCGGGGTACGGGTTCAACCAGGGCCACGCCACGGCCTATGCCGATGTGAGCTACCGGTCCGCCTACATGAAGGCGCACTATCCCGCGGCATTCTTCTGGGCGCGCCTCAGCAACTACGGCGGCTACCACCACCCGACGGTCTACATGGCCGAGGCCGTCCGCTACGGCATCGACGTCCGCATCCCCCACGTCAATCACAGCTTCGCCAACGTGACCCTATCGGCGGCCCAGCCAGAGGCTGACTGGGCTGCTGCACGGGAGGCCGTTCATGACCACGACAACCCGGTCGCGCCCTACGACAGACAGGCCTCCACCCCCATCCTCTGGCTCGGGCTGGGTCTGGTCCGCGATCTGCGTCGCGACGCCATCGCCGGCATTGTGCGCGCCCGCCGCAGGGGCGGCCCCTATACTTCACTGCGCGATCTCTTGTTGCGCGTGCCGCTCCAGCCCAAGGAGATCACCCATCTGATCCAGTGCGGCGCCCTGGACGGCCTGGAGCCTCAAGCGCGGACGCCAGCCGCTGGTCAAGGACCGCCACACCGGGGCCTCGCTAACCGCCCTGCGATGCTCTCGGAGGCCCGCACCGTGGCGACGGCGGGCAACGCGCGCCAGCTCGCCTTCGAGTTCGCCGCCGGCTATGCCCCTCCGGCATCGCTGTCCCAGCATCTGGCCTGGGAACGCCATCTCTTGGGCTATCCCCTCGCCGCGCTTCGCCTGGCCCTGCCCGCGCTCAAGGCCCAGCGCCCAGACACCACGCCCATCGCCGCTCTGCCGCGGACGCGTGGTCCGGTTGTCGTCACCGGCGTGCGCCTGCCCGGATGGCACCGTGATGGCTATGCCCTCTGGGACGGCGGCGACTGGTGCTGGACGGAGATCCCCAAGGGGGCCAAGGCCCCGCCGACGTGGGAACCCGTTCAGGTGCGCGGCCACTGGCGCCAGGACCGCTGGGGCATCGGCTGGATGCTCATTGAGCGCTGGCAGACGCTCTCTCTACCATAGCCCCCAACAGCACGTCCACCTACAACCCTAGGTCGCAGCATCCGCACATCAACGCGCCAGGCCCGGATCAAGATCCGGGCCCGGCGTTGGTGATGCATCAGATTAGCGAGGATTCGCGAGAATTGGCGGCTCAACACCCCAGCCTACACGATCAGCTCATCCAACGTGCGCTTTGGCACGTGATGAACATCCTCCTCGTCGCGCCAGTAGTTCGTGTTGTCTCCCGGTTCCAGATCCTCGATCACGACCGTCTCCGCCGGCCTTCCCAGCGCCAGGATGAGCAGGATCTCATACCGCTCCGGGATCTCTAGTGCCTCCCTCAGCTTCTTGCGGTTGATGGCACCCAGCATACAGCCGCCGAAGCCGTGATCGACCGCACCCAGCATCATGCTCTGCGCCACAATCCCCTCATCCACGGCGAAGTTCTGGCTGATCTCCGTATCGCCCAGGATCACCACATAGCCCATCGGGCGCTCGCCCTCCGCGGGCCCGGGCCAATCCGGCAGTGCTCCCGCCCACGCCAGGCAGGGGAAGATCTTCTCCCGGTCCGCCTGCTCGTTGTAGAGCTTGTACTTCAGGGGTTGGCGATTCGCGCCCGACGGCGACAGCCGGGCCAAGTCTACCAGCTCAACCAGTACCTCCATCGGGACCTGCACCGATTCGTCAAATCGCCGGTAACTCCGGTTCTTCGCGACGAGATCTCGTAGCATAGCGACTCCTCTCGACAGAGGCTGACAGCGGTCAGCGGTCAGCAGTCTGCTGTCAGCCATCAGCTATCACTTCTCCGACCAGGTTCCCATCAGAGAACCCACGGACGCGAACCCCGAATCGTGCATCGTGACTCGTGACTTTCGACTCAGGACTTGCGTCTGGCAGCGTTGCCCCCGACACCCTCGCGCTCAAGCCTCAAAGCGCTCGAACGTCGGAAGGTGATCCTTGTTCTGCGCCAGCATCTCATTCACCATCTGCTTGATCTCCGCCAACGACAGCATGGCTGCGGTCAACGGCGCGTACGCTACCGCCTGGAAGACCAGGGTCGGGTCGCCCGTGAGCGCGGCCTCGACCGCCATCTCCTCACTGGCGACGGTGATCTGGTTGAGCGGCGCCACCGGCGCCGGCAGCGCGCCCACGTGGATTGGATGCAACCCACCCTTGTCCGCGAAGACAGGCACCTCAACACAGGCACCCTCAGGCAGGTTCGTGATCAGGTTGGTGTTGGCGGTGTTGCCGTTGTACTTGAAGGGTTCGCCGCCCTGCAGGGCGTTGATGATGTAGGCTGCATACTCATGGCCCCGCGCCAGATCCAGCGCATCAGGGTCGTTCAGCCAGGCCTTGATGGCATCCTTCCACGTATCCCCACGCTTCCGGTACTCGTCCAAGATATAGGCGTAGTGCCCCGGATTCCAGCCAGTGCCGTGCGTGCAGTACTTCTCGATCAGGTCCGGGCGCTTGCGGAACCACCAGTTGTACTCCGAGTTGTGACCGCTGGACTCCGTGATGTAGTAACCGAAGTGCAGGAACATCTCGTTGCGCACCTGCTCCTCGTTGTAGATCTCCTCATTCTCCTCAACCGCCCTGCGGATCAGCGGATAGGCGTCCTCGCCGTTCCACTTGAAGTCGAGGTACCAGGCCATGTGGTTGATGCCGGCGCAGGTGTAGGTGACCTCATCCATCGGCGCGCCGATCCAGCGGGCCAGCATCGCCGCCGTGCCCTGCACGCTGTGGCACAGCCCCGTGACCTGGATGAAGGACTCACGCTGCATCGCCCGGCAGAGCATCGCCATCGGGTTGGTGTAGTTGAGCAGGCTGGCCTTGGGGCAGACACGCTCCATATCCTTGACAATGTCCAGCATCACGGGGATCGTCCGCAGCGCCCGGAAGATGCCTGCGACGCCACGGGTGTCCCCGACATTGATGTCGATCCCGTACTTCTTAGGGATCAGAATGTCGTGCTGCCAGACGTCGACGCCCCCCGCAAGGATCGTGCACAGGACCGCGTCCGCATCTCTCAGGGCTTCCACCCGGTCCATGGTGGTCTCGACCTTGGCGGGATAGCCGCCTTCGTCCACGATGCGCTGCACCGCACGGCGCGAAAACTCCAACCGCTCGGCATCGATATCCATCAACGCCAAGGTGGCGTCCTCCAACAATGGAAACGTGAGAATATCCCGCACCAGGCCCCGCGTGAACCCGAAACTTCCGGCACCGATGAACGCGATCTTTGTCATAGCTCCTCCCAGACCAAACACCAAAGGTTCTCTGAACGCTCATTGCCAATGTGCAGCCGGTGAAGGCTCCGCATCAGTGTAGGCCGCAACGCCGCAGGCGCAAGGTGATCGATCGCAAGACGGGCTCACGGCCCGAGACCGACGGATAACGCTTGCGTAACGGATAAGGAACGGGCACAGGCTATGCTCAGAGCGTGAGGTTCAAAATACAGCACCAGACCATAGGAGGGTCAAGATGAACCGGAAAGCCACTATTGTGGGAGTGCTGGCGTTGCTGCTGATCGCCATTCCCGTCGCGGTACTCGCCGCCGGACAGAGCGACATCGCAGGAATCCGTCGCGCCACGGCCAAGTACCACCGTCTGGAGGTTGCCGAGGCCGATGGGTTCGTGCCGCTTACATTCCCCGACCCGCCCACCGCCTGCATTAGCCACGAGGATGAGGGCGCAATGGGCGTGCACTACATTCGGGTAGACCGCTTCGACGGGGACATCGTCCTCACCGAGCCCGAGGTTCTGCTCTATGACATCGGGCCCGACGGCAAAGCGAAGCTGCTAGGTGTGGAGTATGTCGTGCCCGAACCGGCCTTCGACGAAGCCAATCCGCAGACCGTTCTTGGGCAGGAGCTGATCCGCAAGACCAGCGTGGGGCCGCACCCTGCAGATCCCTACTACGAACGCCATGTCTGGATCTGGCACCGCAACCCCAGCGGTATGTTCGCCGACTGGAACCCGCGGGTCACGTGCCCAGCAGAATAGGGCGACCACAGCATAGCCGGAAGCTGACTACAACGGGCGGCGCCAACCAGCGCCGCCCGTTTGGCTGCCGCCTGCTACTTCAGCAGATCCTCACCCACGTGCAACTGCGGATAGGCGCTGCAGCGGTTGTGGACCGGCATCTCCTCGAACTCCAGCTCGAAGACGGTGAGATTGGCGATGGGATCGTACTTCTCCGCCGGCGGGACCTCCACCACGATCTGGCGCTCGTTCTGCTCGAAGGCCACAGGCGTCCGGTCAGGCAGCAGGCGGATCGCTTTCAGCTTCGTCTCGAACCCACCGAAGATCAGCTGGTCGCTGCGGATCATCTGCCAGAAGTAGAGACGGTTGCCCTTCTGGGTGAACCGTCCCGTCCCGCTGGCGCGGCCTGCCTGGCAGGGCGTCAGCTTTCCGTAGACCGCATCCGCGCCGTAGACCTTCAGCCACCGGCCCACGGTCTGCAGCGGCTCGATCGCCTCGGGCGGCACGCTGCCGTCCGGCTTGGGTCCGATGTTCAGCAACAGGTTACCGCCGGATTGGCACACGGTCTGGAGCATCCGCAGGATGCCGTGGGCATTGTAGCTGTAGGGTTCGGCCTGCGCGCTGTCCAGATAGCCCCAACTGATGCGGTTGAAGGTCATACAGGCTTCCCAGGACTTGCCCTCCGCGGCGGTCAGATGCTCCTCAGGCGTGGAGAAGTCCTCGTCGAGCTTGGAGCGATTGTTGATGATGATGTCGGGCTGCAGCTCGCGCACCCACTGATTTATCTGCAGCGAGCCCCAGCCCTCGTGCGATTCCATCGGACGGGAGACGTCATACCAGAGGATGTCGAGCTTGCCGTAGTCCCCACCCAGAAGCTCCTGCAGCATCCCACGCAGGAAGGCTTGGAAGCGGGCCCTCGCCGCAGGATCAAAGGCACAGCGCCAGGAGTCGGGATGGTGCCAATCCATCAGTGAGAAATAGAAGCCGGTCCGCAGGCCGAACTCGCGGCAGGACTCGACGAACTCCTTGACGACGTCGAAGCCGCCCGAGTGCGCCACGGCATTGTAGGGGTTGGTCTTGCTATCCCAAAGGCTGAAGCCCTCATGGTGACGGGTGGTCAACACCATATACTTCATCCCAGCCTCGGCAGCCAGCTTGGCCCATTCGCGGGTGCAGCCGGGCTCAGGCCTGAACCCGCGCGCAACCTCCTCATAGTCCTCAATCGTCCAGTTCTCAATGGCCTGCACCCACTCGTTGCGCCCGAGCAGCGTGTGAGCGCCGAAGTGGATGAACATCCCATAGCGAGCCTCGTGCCACCACGCCATCCGCGCATCGCGGGTCGCGGCGATCTGTCGCTCATACTCGGGTCTGCTGAGAAGTGTGGTCATCGATTGCCTCCTTGAAAATCGAATTAGCTATCCGTCATACACCCGCTAAGCTACACCCGAACGTACCAGACTCAAGCCGCTTGGCCGTTGTAGAGACGCCCCGGTGGGGCGTCTGCCCCGATACGCGGCATCCCGCGTCCGGCGTGCTCTCCCCCGAGACCAGACGTGCCGCCGGCACGTCTCTACAACAGCTACCGCCATCGGCTCTCCGTTGGACCGCGGCGCCGGCAGACCAGACTACGCCTCGGCGACCAGCTTCTCCAGCCGGTCGACCATCTCCCCGAGCACCCCGAACGTGACCTCCACTGGCTCCGGCGTCGCTAGATCCACGCCCGCCAACTTGAGCGCGTCCAGGGGATACAAAGACCCGCCGGCGCGCAAGAAGCTCAGATAGTCCTCAACCGCGCTCGCTTCGCCACGCAGGATCCGCTGCGCCAGGGCGTTCGCGCCCGAGATCCCCGTGGCGTACTGGTAGACGTAGTAGTCGACGTAGAGATGCCCGAAGGTCGCCCACGTGATCCCCACCCGCTCCCGATCAAAGGTCATGGCATCGCCGTACCCCTCGGCGAAGAGGTCCGCCATCAGGTCGATCATCCCCGCCGCGCTCAGCCCCTGCCCCCGCTCGACGCGCTCGTGCATCTCCAGCTCGAATCGCGCCAGCGTCGGCATGATGAAGAAGTAGCGATGGAAGTTCGACATCGCCTCCTCGATCACCCCGATCTCGAAGGCAGCATCCGGGCTGGTCTCCAAAAGGTGAGCGCGCACCATCGCCTGGTGGAAATTGGATGCTACCTCGGCGACGAACAGCGAGTAGTCGCTATAGAGGAAGGGCTGCGTCTCCCACGTCAGATAGGAATGCATCGAGTGCCCCAGCTCGTGCGCCAGCGTGCTCAGGCTGAAGATGTCGTTGTTGTAGTTCAGCACGATGAAGGGGTACGTGCCCTGGAATCCTGCGGAGAAGGCGCCCGCGCCTTTGCCCTGGGTGGGATAGACGTCGATCCACCGCTGCGCCAGCGCCCCGCGGCGCAGCGTCGCCACATAGTCCGTCCCCATCGGCGCCAGCCCCTCGCTGATACGGTCGATCGCCTCCCCAAACGGGATCTCCGTGCGCGTCGCGGTCAGGGGTGCCCAGACATCGTAAGGCGCCAAGGTATCCAGACCCAGCGCTTGGCGACGCACGGCCCAGTAGCGGTGCCAGGTCGGCAGGTTGGCGCGGAACGTTGTGATCAGGTTGTGGAAGACCTCAACCGGGATGTTGTGGCGGCCCAAGGCCATGGTCAGCGTTGCGTCGTACCGGCGCGCCCGCATCCGGAAGACGTTCTGCTTGATCGATGTCTCCAGCGTCGAGGCGAGCGTGTTCTGATGAACCAGGTAGACGTCGGTGTAATGCTCGTAGGCCGTCCGTCGTGCCTCCCGGTCCGCACCGGCATAGATGCCCTGCAGCGATCCCTGGGTCACCTCGATCTCGGTGCCGTCCGCGGCCACAGCTGGCGCAAAGACGAAGTCGGCGTCCGTGAGGGCGCCGTGTGTCGACCCGGCACCCTGGAAAGCATCGGAGACCATGCCCATGAGCTGCTCGACCTCTGCCGAACGGACGTGCGGCGCCTGTCGGAACAAGTCGTCCACATAGTGAGCCGCCATCCTTAGTCTAGGCTCCTCGGCGATCCACTGCTCGACCGTCTCTCGCCCTAGGGCCAGCAACTCCGGGTCCAGAAAGGCATATGCACCCATAAACCGGCCCATCAGGCCCCGCCCGCGGCTGGCTGCCATCGCAGCCTGCTGATCGCGCGTGTTCACCGCCTGGTTGATACCGGCGTAGGTGACGACGCGCCCGATCCGGACCAACACGTTGCCGATAGCTTCCAGGCAGTCGGCCAGCACACCGGGCCCCTCCTGCAGCCGCCCTTGATAGGCTTCCAGCATCGCGATAGCGTCTCCCAACCGCGACACCTCGATCTCCCACGCGGTGTCAGACACAAACAGGCTCTCGGCATTCCAGGTATATTTCTTGGCGATCTCATCTCTCGTCGGGACACGTGATTCAGGCATAGCAGAGGCTCCTCTCATAGGTGTTCTCGCTACAGGGGATTGTAGCCGGAACGGCGGCGTGGCAAGTGGCCGCAGGAGCGCGGCCCGTCTCACGCCCAAGGGCTTTCCGAAGGCCTTGGGCGTTGCCGGTCCCAGCGGCAGGCAGCTGGATCGCCACAGAGAGCGTGCCGTCAACACCTACTGCAAGCGCAAGCCGTATCGCGCCCGTTCCTCCGCCGTCAGATTGCGCACTACACAGTGGTCCTTCGCATACGCCACAAGATCCTCGGTAGTCTCCCACGCGGGGTAGATCCTGAGGTCGCCGTTGGTGTAAGCTACGGCAATGGCGCTTCCGTCGGGCGACCAGCTTCCTGCTGCACCGTCAGGGAACAGGGCTGCCTCGGCATCGGCAACCCGGACCAGCGTATCCGCTATCTCCTGCTTGAGCGATTCCGCGTACGCGCTCTGCCACGCGTCAAAGGCGGTGCTGTCCTCCAGCCTGAACCCCGCCATGAAGTGGTCACGGTAGAGGTCCACCGCACGCCGCAGTGCCTCAAAGCAGGCCGTGCATCCGGCTGCGGGTTGTGAGCGTGCACCCCACACCCGGCGCGGTACCGGCGGAAGGCGACCACATCCAGCCACAGGTCCAGCGCCGGGTTCAGCTGCGCCGTCTCCCAGTCAGCCTCGATGCCGTCGCCCCCCAGCAGCCGATTCACCTGCGACAGCCGGCGCCGCAGATACCCCCGTCCCACCGAGACATCGACATCGGGCCACAGCAGCTCTGCCAACGCGTCGCGGCTATGCGCGCGCCCCGTCACTGCCAGGTATGCCAGCAGCGCCACTGCCTTCCGCCGGTTGATGTGCACGTCGGCGCCGCGAACCGTCAGAGTGGGAGATCCCATCAACCGCAGCTCATACATCGGCATCGGGTCGCCGTCCTTCCTTGGCCCGCTAGCTATGGGTCATTGGGCGTTGGAGGCCAGAAACGTGAGCGGGATCGAAACCAGGGTCGAGAGCGATAGCTAAAGCAGATCGGGGAACGTCCTAATGCCAGTCTAGCATCGATTGCCTGAGACTGCAAGTTCGGATGACCGGGTTGTCGCTCTTCTCCCCGACGCCCCGGGACATGCCGCTCCAGACGAACTCCGAATTCTTAAGTGTGGGACGCTTTCGGGGCGGTGTGTGGGACCTTCACGGGGCGCTCGGTTGGTACGTTGATCGTGACAAAGAACTGCCCAAAGGAGGTCTCCGATGGCGAAGTCACGATCAATCGCAGCAGGTCTCACCGCAACCGCTGCTTCAGCCACAGCCCTCTGCCACACGCCGAGTCAGGCGGCACCAAGGGCCTGGGCTACCCCTCAGTACACCCATTCCGGGCGAGCAAGCATCACTACGACAGGTCGATGCTGGGCGTGGGTGACCGCAGTGGTGATAGCAATCTTGGTGCTTCTGGCCTGTGCTTCACGGCAGCCGGTCAGGGTATCCGACCCGGTTCTGGCGGCCCCCGACGCGCAGCAGGCAGCTTACCGCAATGTGTGCGCTCTGCTGACACGGCGCCAACTCCGCCAGTACGACTTCCTCGACGACTGGACCGCAGATCACCTCCTGCGGCTGGAGGTCTGGTTGCGCGGAGGGATCCGCTTCGAAGGCCCCTGGACATCCCAGGAGCTCAGCGACATCCTGCAAGTTCTAGATGCCTTTGGCAGCGCCTTCGGCTCAGCCCGGTTCGTCGAACTGCTCGATACCGCGGTTGATGCCAGGACAGGGGGCCGCGAACACCACCTGCGGCTTGTCCACGAGCCCGGCTTCACGCCACCGGCTGCCGGCTGGTACGCCCGCAGCGGCCGTATCGTACTGACCGACGGGCTCTGGAGTGCGGAGTACGTGGCGCTCCACCACACCTGGAGCTTCTTGACAGGACCCTACGTGTCCGCTGGATCAGCTACAGCCAACCGGCACGTCGTCGTCGGCCACGAGTTGGGGCACGTCATCGTGGACGGGCTTCGCATCGAAGCGCTGGCTCAACAGGAGCCTGGGCTATGCATCGAAGGTCTCTACAGCGAGGTCGTGCCAAAGGCACAATGGCCCCACTTCGACGCCGGCACCAACGAACACCTAGCTACGGAGATCGCCGTCTGGGCCCTGGGCAT
>JAFGNI010000669.1 GCA_016927095.1 Anaerolineae bacterium
AGCCACGGAGGCCGCTCTGCCCCATGTTGACCAAGACCCTGGATGCGTTGCGCCGCTATCAGGCGCTTCTGATCACCTATCTGCAGCCGCTGGGCCCCCAGGTACTGCTCCTGACGTCGATGCTTTCGGGTGGCATCGCGCTGCAGCTGATCAACCCGCAGATCCTGCGGTCCTTCATTGACCAAGCCGAAGCCGGTGCCGCGTCGCAAGTCCTTGTCACACGGGCCCTGCTCTTCCTGGGGTTGGGCCTATCGCGGCGGGCCCTCACCATCCTGACGACCTATGTCACCCAGGACGTCCGGTGGCGCACGACCAACGCGATGCGCCGGGACTTGGCCGCGCACTGCCTAAGGCTGGATATGCCGTTCCACAACTCCCACACGCCGGGGAGCATCATCGAGCGGATCGATGGTGATGTCAACGTGCTCTCCAACTTCTTCTCGCAGTTCGTCATCCAGATCTTGGGCAACGCCGTCCTCCTCTTGGGTGTGTTGGTCCTGCTCTTCGTGGAGGATTGGCGGATTGGCGCGGCCTTCGTCGCCTTCGTTGCCGTCTTCGGCATGGTGCTGGCGAAGTCCGTGTCGATCACATCGCCGCTGTGGCGGGAGGTGCGCCAGGCCGACTCTGAGGTCTACGGCTTCCTGGAGGAGCGATTGGGCGGGACCGAGGATATCCGGGCCAATGGCGGCGTGGCTTACGCCCTGCGCCAGCTGGTGGCGCTGCGGAGGATGATCTACAAGGCCTTCCGCAAGGCCATCATGACGTCTGTAGCCCTCAACTGGGGCTTCAGCGACGGGATGCTGGCGTTGGGCTCGGTGTTGGCGCTGGCCCTCGGCGGGGTGCTCTATCTGCGCGGCGAGATCACCATCGGCACGGTCTACCTAATCTTCCACTACAACACGATGCTGCGCTGGCCTCTCAACGAGCTCGCGCGGCAGATGCGCGACCTGCAGTCGGCGACGGGCAGCATTGACCGCATCGAGGAGCTGTTCGATATGGCGCCGGTGGTGCAGGAACCCCCGGCGGACCGGGCACGGACACTGCCCGCCGGCGCGCTGGCCCTGGACTTCGCCGAGGTCAACTTCGGCTACGAGGATGAGGGCAATGTCCTTCGCGGCGTGAGCTGGCAGCTGCCGCCGGGCGAGGTCCTCGGAGTCCTGGGACGGACGGGCAGCGGCAAGACGACGATGACCCGGCTGCTCTGCCGGCTGTATGATCCTCGAGAAGGTGATGTCCGCGTCGGCGATGTGTCGCTGCCGGATGTGCCTATCGCGGATCTGCGCCAGCGCGTCGGCATTGTGACGCAGGATGTACAGCTCTTCGAGGCTACCGTGCGCGATAACCTGACGATGTTCAACGACGCCATCACGGACGAGACCATTCTGGACGTCGTCGACCGGCTGGGCCTCAGTCCGTGGTTGGATGCCTTACCCGAAGGGCTCGACACGGTGCTCGCGACCGGCTCAGCCGGTCTGTCGGCGGGCGAGGCGCAGCTCCTCGCGTTCACCCGGGTCTTCTTGCGGGACCCGGGGCTGGTGATCCTGGACGAGGCCTCGTCGCGGGTGGATCCCCTAACCGAGCGGCTGATGGAGCGGGCGGTCGACCGGCTCTTCGCCGACCGGACCGCGGTGATCGTGGCCCACCGGCTGGCGACGGTACAGCGCGCGGACAAGATCCTCATCCTGGAGGACGGGTGCATCACCGAGTTTGGGGATCGTGTTGTGCTGGCGACGGACCCGGCGTCTCGATTCTCGCAGCTCCTGCGCACCGGGATGGAGGAGGTGCTCGTATGAGCATCTGGCGCGCGACGTGGAAGATCATCCGGCACTGGCCTTGGCACTTCTTGCTCACCCTGATCACCTGGACGTCCATCAGGATGAGCGCGCTGGTACCCGGCTTGGTGACCCAGCGGATCCTCGACGGGCTCTCACAATCCCACGGGGCGCAGTTCGACCTGTGGGGTCTGCTGGCGCTGCTGGTGGGCATCGCGGTGGGACGTGTGGCGCTGCTACTCGCCGGGCAAGCTACCTGGTCGCCGCTCATTATGGAGACCATGGGGCTGCTGCAGGTCAACATGTTCGAGCACATCCTCAGCCGGCCCGGCGCGCGTTCCCTTCCCGGGACCCCGGGCGAGGCGATCAGCCGCTTTCGCGGTGACGTCGGGCATCTGGCCGACTTCGCGTCGGACTGGACGGTGGAGGTGCTGGGCCAGACCGGCGCCGCCATCGTGGGATTGATCATCCTGATGGGACAGCATCCCCGGCTCACATCGATCCTTTTCATCCCGATGCTGATCGCCGTAGGCGTGGTCTTTGCCTTGAGCCGGCGGATGCAGATCGCCCGGGCCGCGAGCCGGTCCGCTGCCGGGCGGGTGACGGCCTTCATCGGGGACGTCTTCGGGCGTGTGCAGGCCATCAAGGTCGCCGGCGCCGAGGACAGTATCACGGCGCGGTTCAACCGCATCAACGAGGCCCGGCGCAAGGCCGCGATCAGTGACAGCATCTACTCAGAGTTGCGCCACTCCATCACCCACGGGGTGGAGGACATCAGCCTCGGGCTCGTGCTGCTTCTGGCGGCGCAGACGATCGGCGGCGAGACCTTCACCGTGGGCGACCTCGCGCTCTTTGTCACCTATCTGGGGCCTGTCACCTGGGGCGTCACGGCGATCGCCTCGATGACGGCCTGGGGGCAGCAGACGCGCGTCTCGCTACGGCGGATGGAGGCGCTGATGGTTGATGCTCCGCCTGACGCGCTGGTGGCGGACCGGCCCAAGGTGATCCTCGGTGACCTGCCCAACGTGCCTCACCGCCGCCCGACGGCAGCGGACCGGCTGGAGTCGCTGCGCGTCAGTGACCTGACCTATGTCTACCCGGATACCGAACGGGGGATCGAGGGCGTCGATCTGGCGATCCGGCGCGGTGACTTCGTCGCGGTCACGGGGCGGGTGGGATCGGGGAAGAGCACGCTGCTGCGTGCCTTGCTTGGCCTGCTCCCGCCGGACGGCGGCGAGATCCGCTGGAACGACCGGCTCGTGACCGATCCCGGCAGCTTCTTCGTGCCGCCGCGGGCAGCCTACACGGCGCAGGTGCCCCGGCTTTTCAGCGATCCGCTGAGGGACAACATCCTGATGGGGTTGCCTGAGGATGGGGATGGCGTGGACCTGGACGGTGCCATCCACAAGGCGGTGATGGAGAAGGATCTGGAGGATCTCGACCACGGCCTTGACACGCTGGTCGGCCCGAAGGGCGTGAAGCTTTCCGGTGGTCAGATGCAGCGCACGGCCGCAGCGCGGATGTTCGTCCGCGATCCGGAGCTGCTGGTCTTTGACGACCTCTCCAGCGCGCTCGATGTGGAGACCGAGCAGACGCTGTGGGAGCGCGTCTTCGCGCAGACCGACGCCACCTGCCTTGTCGTCTCGCATCGCCGTGCCGTCCTCCAGCGCGCCGACCGCATCGTGCTCCTGAAGGACGGGCGGGTTGAGGCCACGGGCACGCTCAGCGAGCTGCTGGCCACCAGCGACGAGATGCGCCGCCTCTGGCAGGAGTCGGTGCATTAGGGCTCAATCAGCAATCTCTATCTCCGCCAGGAGTTCAGCTTTCTGCTGAAGCCGCGCCAGCATTCGATACTCGCCAATCCACTCGATGAACTCTAGGGTTTCCTGGAGTTCGTCGTTCTCAAAGCGCTTCACGAACTCCTGAGTCGATAACCCGTGGGTTGCCTCGAACTCCCGCATCCGAGCTTCGGCCCTATCGCTGCCGGCCTTGATGAGTCGCAGCTGGTTATCGAGAGCGGCCTCTATGAGCGGGCGGAGAGGGCGTTGTTTGGCAGACGTCAACGTCACGGTAGTCATCCCCACCTCATTTGCGTCCAGCAGTAGATGGAGAGGCCATGGTTGGTATGCCGGTCCTCGGCTGCTGTGGCGCGCGCTAGCACCGCGACGTCGAGCTGGCATTCGCTGTCATCGTTGAACTGGAGGGTGTCACGCGTGATCCAGAGGAAGGGGGGATCGGCGCCCGCCACACGTGTGGCGGCCCGGTCCCCGATGGCGG
>JAFGNI010000120.1 GCA_016927095.1 Anaerolineae bacterium
ATCGGCGCCCTGCCCGGTCGCATCCTGCAGACGATGCGCCGCGCAGGCACCATCAACCCAGTCTTTATGCTGGACGAGGTAGACAAGATTGGCCTGGACTTCCGTGGTGATCCTTCATCGGCGCTCCTGGAGGTGCTAGACCCAGAGCAGAACCACGCTTTCTCAGATCACTATCTCGAGCTCCCCTATGACCTCTCGCGCGTGCTTTTCATCGCGACAGCCAACATCCTGCACACCGTGCCGCCCGCGCTGGAAGACCGTATGGAGATCATTGAGTTCCCCGGCTACACTGAGATAGAGAAGATAGAGATCGCCCGACGCTTCCTGATTCCCCGTCAGATTGAGAAGAACGGCCTGACCGCGGCGCCACCGACCTTCCCTGAGCCCACGCTGCACACCCTCATCCGGCAGTACACCTACGAGGCAGGCGTCAGGAACCTGGAACGGCAGATCGGCAGCATCTGTCGTAAAGCGACGCGTCGTCTGGCGGAGGGCAAGCGACCCGTGCGAACGATCACGAGCAAGAGTGTACAGCGCTTCCTGGGGCCGCCACAGCATCAGGAGGGGCACCTGGAGGCCGATCATACCGTGGGTGTCGCGATGGGGTTGGCCTGGACAGCTAGCGGCGGCGACCTGTTGCCGGTCGAGGTCGCCTTGATGCCCGGCAAGGGTAGCCTGACGCTCACGGGCCGACTGGGTAACGTGATGCAGGAGTCGGCGCAAGCTGCGCTCACGTATCTGCGCTCCCAAGCGGATGTCTGGGACATCGATCCGGCCCGATTCGACCAGACGGATATCCACATTCACCTGCCGGAGGGCGGCATCCCCAAGGACGGTCCCTCGGGCGGCATCACCATTGCCACGGCGCTGTGCTCGGCCTTCACGGAGCGCGCCGTCTGTCGCGACGTCGCGATGACGGGTGAGATCACCTTGCGAGGACGTGTGCTCACGATTGGCGGGCTCAAGGAGAAACTGTTGGCAGCCCATCGGGCCGGCATCAAGACCGTGCTGCTGCCGCTGCGCAACAAGAAGGATCTCGATGACGTGCCAAAGGAAGTGCGCAGAGGTGTGAACCTTGTCTTCGTGGAGACAATGGGGGACGTGCTGGCTGCAGCCTTGGTCGCGCCCCCAGAGGTAGCCGGCGAGTGCCAGGCCGGCGTTGAAAGCTGATCCTCGCAACAAAACGAGGCGCTCCCAAACGGGAGCGCCTCTGCTGTACCAACCAGAATCGGAACGCTAGTAGATCGGCTTCAGGATCCCGTAGTCCCCATCCTCGCGACGATAGACCACGCTAAGTCGACCGTCATCCGCGTCGATGAAGAGGAAGAAATGGTGCCCCAACAACTCCATCTGATCGATCGCTTCCTCGGCAACCACCGAGCTTACCTCAAACTCCTTGACCCGGGCGATACTGGGAACGACATCCTCCAATAGCATATCCGCCTCTGACATCATCTCAGCAGGGGAAACGGGGGCCGGTGCGCGGCGTGCCGAACGGCGGCGGCCCTTGTAGCGCTCGACGCGGCGCGACATCTTGTCCATCACAGAATCCACAGCCGCGAAGATATCCCCTGCCCGCTCCTCCGCACGCAGAATGGCTTTGGGTACATAGATCGTGATCTGGGCGACCATACGTCGGGAGTTGTCTCGTGCATTGCTTTCTGAGAGATCAACACGGATGCTGTCAAGATTCGGCAGGTACCGTTGGAGCTTGGAGACCTTGTCTTCAACATAATCGCGCAGGCGATCGGTCAACTCCAGGTTCCGGGTGTAGATCTGTAGCATTTCCATAGGTCAGTCCTCCTTATTGTCTAGGATTGGATCTAGACAGCGTGTGCCAGCGTGAACGCACTTACCGATCTAGCTCCTTGGGCTCGCAAAGCTGCAGCACAAGCATCCAGAGTAGCGCCTGTTGTCGCCACATCATCGATAATCATGACGCGCATCCCTGTCAGATCGTGGTCGGGCGCGTCGGAACAAGCAAAGGCATCTCGTACGTTGTCCCACCGCTCGTGCTGGCCCAGATGCGTCTGGGATGCGGTCTCTCGTGTTCTGTATAGTATAGCCATATCCACAGGCACTACAACCTGCGCCGCAAGTGCAGCGGCCAACAAGGCTGACTGATTGTAGCCCCGCTGTCTCTCACGCTGAGGATGCAAGGGCACCGGGATGAGGAGGTCACTGCGCAAGCCAACATCGTGCCAGTAGTCGGCCATCCGCTGAGCCAGGGGAATGGCTACGTCCCGACCGCCCCGGTACTTGAGGGCGTGAATTGCGTCACGCACAGCATCCTGGAACAAGAAGACCGAGGTGATGGGTGCCACGCGCAATGGCGAGGTGCGACAGCGGGGACAGAGTCCAGGGCCATCCCAGGCAGCGCCACAGCGAGGACAGGAAGGCCGTTCAGAGAAGGCAAGTAACTCGGCACACGGCCCACATAACCAGGTCTCGACTCTGCCGCAGACGACGCAGCGCGGCGGGAGCACCAAGTCCAGCAAGCGCTCATAGCACCGCCTGACGACAGAGGTCGTAAGCTTCACACCACCCCCACCCTGTGAGGTAGCGCGTTGCGCGTCCGTACCAGCAGCGAATTGGCCTACTAGAAGCCGCCGAACACCCCGGAATCGCGAATCTGCAGCATCGCAGGGCCAAGCAGCACGATGAGGATCGTCGGGAAGATGAAGAAAACCAAAGGAATCATCATCTTGACCGGAGCCTGACGCGCCTTCTCCTCAGCACGCTGGCGCCGTTTGAGCCGCATCGTATCTGACTGAATCCGCATCACCTTGGCCATGCTCACACCGAGCTGGTCAGCCTGGATGATCGCCGCCGTGAAGGAGGTCACGTCCGGGACATCCATACCATCGGCCATACTTCGCAGTGCTTCCCGGCGCAACTTGCCGAGCTGCATCTCCTGAACCGTACGCTGGAAAGCCCGGCTCAGTTCATTGTCCCACTTCTCCGCAACCTTCTGCATGGCAGCATCGAAACCCAGACCGGCTTCCACACAGATCGTGAGCAGGTCGAGGGCATCCGGCAACGCCTTCGTGATCTCATCTTGCCGGCTCGTGATCTTGCGCCCCAGCCATATGCCGGGCAGCAAATACCCCAGCAGAAACGCGACAAAGATAATCAACAGTCGCTGGCCCAGGGGAATGGCGGAGGCAAAAACGACAAGGAGCGACGCGCCCCCAAGGACCAAGGCCCCAGCGACCCGGTAGCCCAGGAACTGCGCGGCCTTCACCTTGTGCGAAATACCAGCCAGCTCAAGCTTGTGGCGCGTGGCCTCAATCGTGTGAGACGGCGTGAAGCGCTGGGCGACTTTGCTCAACGCCTCAGCCATGGGCACCAGCACACGCTGACCAAAGGGCTGTGACAGCTCCAGTTCCTCCAGCGTCACCGACTGCCCCAAAGCCGCCAGCTCATTGAGTCGGTCCTCCACGGTCTGCGTCGATCCACGAGCGCGGATAAGCGCGATCGTCAGCACAGCCGCAATGGTCAGGAGCACGACAATAAGGATCATTCCTGCACCCATCGTGACCTCCTCAGACCTCGATACTCACGATCTTGTTGATGGCAATGTAGCCGACCACAATCAGCACCAGCGAAATCCCGATCATGATCCAGCCGCAGGGATCGCTGAACAGCGGGTCGATGAACCCTGGGTTCACAATATAGATGAAGGTCGCCAATACGAACGGCAGACCCGTGATCAGATAGCCAGTATAGCGTCCTTGGGCTGTAAGGGTCCTGATCTCACCCTTGATGCGGACGCGCTCGCGAATGGTGAAGCTGATGGCATCCAGCACCTCGGCGAGGTTGCCACCGACCTCACGTTGCACGCTCATAGCCGTGATGATCAGGTCCAGGTCGGCACTGGGCATCCTGCGAAGCAGGTTGGCCATTGCCGTCTCAAAGGGCACACCCAACTGCAACTCCAGTGTCACCCGTCCAAACTCCTCGCAGATCGGAGCGGGCATCTCATTGGAGATCACCTCCAACGCCTGCATGGTGCTGTAGCCCGCGCGCAAGGAGTTGACCATCAGGTTCAGAGAGTCGCTGAGTTGGCTGTCAAACTCCTTGAGGCGCCGGTTCTTACGGATGCCGAGGTAGATCCGCGGCAGGAAGAAGCCGGCAATCACACCAACGGGGATCAGCACATAGCGGTTGATGGCATAGAAGAGAAGCCCCAACAGAAGCGAGACCAGGAAGGTCAGCACAAGGAACTCTCCCGACGTCCATTTGAGGTTGGCTTGTGCTAACTGGGTCGCCAGGTTCTCGGCAAAGCTGCGCCCGGCGATGGCCCGGTCGACGGTCGTACTGATGAAGCCCGGGCTATCATCTCGCGACCGCTTTTCGGTCTCCTCAGGGCGCTGCCTTTGACCAAGCCGTTGTTCCACAAGTGCCTGGCCTGTCGGCTTGCCGAGAAGGCCGATAATCAGCAAGATGATGGCTACGATCAGCGTGGCACCAACAGCGATCAGGAACATTCCGCTACACCCTCCCTAAGCCGAACAGAAAGACCCGCCGGCTCAGCCAAGACACAAGTGCCCGTCAGTACCGCAGCCGCTGGGCAACGCCGAAGATAGACGGAGGTAGATGAATGCCAGCTTGCTCAATGCGGTCCATGAACTTCGGACGAATACCGGTGGGACGCAGGCGACCAATAACCCGGTTATCCTCATAGCCACTCTGCTCAAACTTGAAGATATCCGCAGTGGTGATGACCTCGCCCTCCATACCCTGAACTTCCGTAATCGAGGTGACGCGACGGGAGCCATCACGCATACGTTCCAGCTGTACGATCATATCGATGGCTGCTGCAATCTGCTCGCGGATGGCGCGGTGCGGCAGCTCCATCCCAGCCATCAACACCATAGTCTCCAGACGGGAGAGCGCATCACGCGTGTTGTTGGCGTGCAAGGTAGTCATGCTGCCCTCGTGACCTGTGTTCATGGCCTGGAGCATGTCGAGGGCCTCCCCACCACGACACTCACCGACAACGATGCGGTCAGGACGCATCCGCAGGGAGTTGATCACCAGATCGCGGATCGTGACCTGCCCCTTACCCTCAACATTCGGCGGGCGGGACTCAAGCGTCACGACGTGTTCCTGACGCAGTTGGAGCTCAGCCGCATTCTCAATCGTGATAACGCGTTCCTCAGTCGGGATATAGCTGGAGAGAACGTTCAGGAAGGTGGTCTTTCCGGTACCGGTGCCGCCAGAGACGACTATGTTGGTGGCGGCGACAACGGATGCACGCAAGAACTCAATGGACTCGTCGGTTATCGTGCCGAACCGAATCAGGTCCTCCACCGTCAAAGGTTTCTTAAAGAACTTACGGATCGTGAGAATTGGCCCGTAGAGTGAGATGGGCGGGATCACGGCGTTCACGCGGGATCCATCTTTGAGGCGAGCGTCCACCGTCGGACTGCTCTCATCAATACGACGACCCAGAGGCGCTACGATACGCTCTATGATGCGCATGAGGTGCTCGTCGGACTCGAAGCTCACGTTGACGCGCTCAAGCCGGCCGTTCCGCTCCACGAAGAGCTTCTTCGGGCCGTTGACCATAATCTCGGTGATCGATTCATCAGCCAGAAGCGGCTCAAGGGGACCGAGCCCCAAGATCTCCGCGACGATCTGCTCAAACAAGGCGTCGCGCTCGCGCCGCCCCAGGATGATGCTCTCTTCCTGGAGGATCGCGTCGTACATCTCCTTGATGGTCTGGCGCACCTCTGCGGTTCTAGAGACATCCACCGCGGGATCAAGTTCGGCGATCAGCCGGTTTTGCACACGGTTTTTCAGATCCATGTACGCATCACGGGCCTGGGGTACAGGTCGGCGCTGTACGGCACTTTGTGGCGTACCCGACGGCCCTTGGGAACTTCTGGCGCGGGAGTCCGACGAAGTCGCCGGGCTTCTCTCAATCCTACGCAAGAGTGACATGCCTCACCTCATCCGGGACAACCATCCCAACTATCCAAATCAGAGCAAACGACCCAGACCAGAGCGGTGTTGTTGCAGCTCCGCTTCCGGCTCTTCGGCGTCAACAGACGTATGCACACGTTCATGGATAGCCTGAGCCAAGAGCGTGATCCCCTGCCCCACGCTGCTGCGTGCACTCTTCACCATGACCGGCTCGCCAAGATTCGCCGCTCGCAACGCGACACGTTCGTCCAGCGGAATATGTGCAACCGCGGGCATCATCGCGCGCTCAATGGCCTCGGGCTGAATGCCCATCCGCTTACTGTCCACACCATTGATAACCAGGCCCACTCTATTGAGATCATAGTCGAGCTTACGGAGCAGCTCAATGAACTGGCGAGCGCCCCGAATCTCAGGAATCACAGGGCGCGTTACCACCAA
>JAFGNI010000670.1 GCA_016927095.1 Anaerolineae bacterium
CCGTTGTTCTCGAAGGCATAGATGCGGTCATGCTCCAAGAAACGCCCCAGGATGCTGATCACCCGGATGCTATCGCTGTAACCCGGCAGACCTGGACGCAGGCAGCAGTGCCCACGGATGATCAGATCGATCTGCACCCCAGCCTGCGATGCCCGATAGAGCTGCTCCACAACGCCCACATCATCCATCGCGTTCATTTTGGCGACGATTCGCCCGTTGCCGTAGGCTGACTGGTTCGCGATCTCCTGCTCTATAAGCCTGTAGAAAGCCGCGCGCATATCGCGGGGGGCGACGATCGCCTTCTCATAGATTTGATCAGGAGAGTAGCCCGTCAGGTAATGGAAGAGGCTGATGATGTCCTGCCCCAAGCTGTGATCGCAAGTCAACAAGCTAAGATCCGTGTAGAGATTGGCCGTACCTGGATGGTAGTTGCCGGTACCGATGTGGCAATAGGTCCGGAGCCCATGGGCCTCGCGTCGCACGATCAACGTGGCCTTCGCATGCGTCTTCAGGCCAACCAGACCGTAGGCCACATGAACGCCGGCATCCTCCAGCATCTGTCCCCACTCGATGTTGTTGGCCTCGTCGAAGCGCGCCTTGACCTCGACCAGGACCGCGACCTGCTTGCCGTTGTTCGCAGCGCGAACCAACGCCTCAACGATGGGTGACTGTTCCGAGGTACGATAAATCGTCTGCTTAATGGCCAGAACATCCGGATCGACCGCCGCCTCCTCAACGAGACGCTGGACACTTGTAGCGAAGGCATCATAGGGATGGTGGACCAGCACATCGCCCTGTCGAATCACGCTAAAGATATCGACCTCGGATCCTTCTTCTGCCTCGCTTTGGAGCCTACATGGCACTTGCGGTATCCACGGTGCATAACGATGCTCAGGCAATGCCAGATCGGCGATTTGGAAGCATCCGCTGAGATCCACCAGGCCATCCACCTCATAGACATCCCCAGGCTTGAGCCCCAATCGGCGCACCAAGTAGTCCCGAGTCTCCACTGGCATGTCCTTAGTCACCTCAAGACGGACGACCGGCGCAAACCGACGCTGCCGTAGCTCCTCTGAGATCAGGGCAAGCAGATCCTCAGCCTCTTCCTCCTCGCGGCGAATATCGGCATTGCGGGTCACACGAAAGGGATAGACGCCTAACACGTCCATACCGCGGAAGAGATCGTCAACGTAATGCGCGATGAGCTGTTCGACGGGCACAAAACGATAGCGGCGCTGGGTATCGCCGCTATCTCTGTCGGGTGCGGCCGATTCCAGCGAAACCCAGCGGTTGAGATTACTCGGTACCTTGAGGCGTGCAAAACGCGTGGCATCAAGTCCAGGCTCGCGCAAGATGATTGCTAGTGAGAGGCTTAGGTTGGAGATGAACGGAAAGGGACGACCCGGATCCACCGCCAGCGGCGTCAGGATGGGATAGACCTGCGACCTGAAGTAGGTCAGGAGCGCATCGCGCTGCGATGTGTCCAGGGACTCATAGTCGCACAAGAGGATACCCGCCTGATCCCGTAGGGCAGGTTTCAGCTCATCTTCCCACACCGAGGTCATCGTCGCGTGCATCTTGTGAGCCGCCTCATTGATCAAGGCCAGTTGCTCACCAGGGGTACGACCGTCAGGCGATAGGGTGCGCACACCTGCTGCCTCCTGACGTTTCAGGCCACCCACGCGCTTCTCCGTGAACTCATCGAGATTGCTAGCGGTGATTGCCGCAAAGCGCACGCGCTCCAGCAGCGGCACGCGCGCATCCATAGCCAGCGCGAGCACGCGCCAGTTGAAGTCAATCCATCCGAGCTCACGGTTCAGGTAGAGGGAGGGATGATCAGGAGGCGCGCCAGCGGGCACCGGACGCGGTGTCACGGCGCGGGGAGGGCAGAAGGGCATGCCCTCGCCCGGCGCACACGTACTTTCGTCCGGTGCCAATCTCGTCATCAACACCTGCTCCAGCATGTGCGGCGACAGCACGTTACGGTCAGACCTCATCAGGATGCAGCCTGGCAAGCCGTGCGGCATGATGAGCACGCTCGGTGGCGCGCAAGCGCTCCAAGTATGCGGGCAGCTGGTATCGCGTGTGCGAGGGTCCGCCCTCACGCAACACGGTCATCAGCGGATCGATATTCGTCTCGCTGCGCAACATCATCTCGTGCTGCCACGCCGCCAGCATACCCATCGCCTTGTCAACCAGGTCCGGGCGCTCGGCGGCGATATTCACCTGCTCGTAAGGATCTTGCGTGAGGTTGAACAGCATGACCGGATCCAAGGCTTTGTGGCCATCGTGGTAAGTCCGCAGGCAAATGAAGGCCTCATCCTCGTGGTCAAACCGGATACCACGCTGCACCGCCCACGCTCCCTGGCTGAGCACCAGGTAATCCCGGCTGGCGGTCTCACCCGCCCTGAAGGCGTCAGCGTAGGAGACAGCATCCCAGTTGTCCGGCACGGTGCCCCCTGCCAGCTCAGTCAACGTCGCAGCCCAGTCGAAGTGATAGTGCAGGGCTGAGTCGACGCGCCCGCCTTCCGTCAGACCGGGCCACTTGATCAGGAGGGGCACGCGACAGACGGCGTGGTCAGCCGTCTGGTGGTCTCCCCAGATGTCGAACTCACCCTGGGCCTCAGAGTGATCGGAGCTGACAACGATCACGGTATCATCCAGCACCCCAGCGACTTCCAGCGCGTCCATCAGCTTACCGATCCAGAGATCCGCATACCAGATGCCGGTGTCGTATCCGTCAATCCACTGCTTCAACGCCACCATCGAGTCGATTTGGGTGGGCACGCGAGGCCACCGGTCGGAGGGGCGCGCATCGTATCCCCCAGGTTCCTGGGCACTGTGGGGGCCGAAGCTCTCCCACGCCTTCTGCAGGACCTCCTCGGTCATCCACGCGGGGAGTGGGTCGCCCTCAAAGGGATTCCCGTCTTCCATAGGCGTGCGGTAGGGTGTATGGGGGTCCCAGACGTTGACGTGGAGGAACCAGTCATCGCGCTCCGCGTTGCGCTCGATCCAGTCAATAGCCGTGGGCACGACCTCGTCCGCACGCTCCAGCCCCCCCTTGCCGGGGTTGTACATCTCGCGGTAGCCCGCATACCACTCCCATGCGGCGTGGCGCTCGCCGAAGGGGCTCACCGTCACGGTGTAGAATCCCGCCTGACGCAGCGCGCTCATCCAGGACGTCGCCGCAAAAGAATCGCGAAAACCGCGAGGCTCACCGTCGTTGAAAGGGTCCGCCGAGCTGCCCATGTGCCCGACCACTCCGGTACGGAAGCCGTGGCGTCCACTCCAAAGGGCCGTCCGTGAGGGCAGGCACGGAGCGTCGCTGACGTAATTGTTGTCGAAGCGCACGGCGTCCTGCGCGATACGATCGATGTTGGGGCTGGTGTTGCGATGGTAACCATAGCACCCAAGATGATCCGGTCTGAGCGTGTCAATGTCTATGTAAAGAATCCGCATCTTGGATTAACCTCCTGCTATAGACATTCAGGTAATGTTCTGGACAGCCGGAGCGGCGGGAACGAGCTCCAGGGACTGTAGGTAGCCGCCCATCAGGTTCTTGATCAGTGTCGCTTGCTGTGC
>JAFGNI010000121.1 GCA_016927095.1 Anaerolineae bacterium
GATGCAGGCCTTATCCGCGTTGAAGGTGTCCGCATAGATGAGAACGATCCCTACAGCAGCCAAGAGGACGAGCAGCCAGTGCTGCCCTATGAACGGCAAGGCCAGAGTGAGCAAAATGCCGGCTGTCCCGCCCTGTGGGTGTCGGACGATGGCATAGATCGCCGTATCAACGAGAGCAGTGGTCTCCATATAGCTCCTGCCCGCCGGTACCCCACCCCTCGCGCGCAGGGCGAACATAGGCCATATGGCAAAGACCGTCCCCAGAATCCAGATCGCCCAGCCGACAGCCCTGAGGACTGGGAGCCCTCGTTCGTAAAACACGAAGAAGGCCAGTACCATCTGCAGAATCAACAGTATGCTGTAAGTCCAGGCTAACAGGTGGCGAGGTAAGCCGCTAAGCCAGCCAGGCCAGTCTTTGACGATCCTTGAGGTCCCACGCATCTCTTCCTCCACCGCTTGGTCACGTCTGATTGCATCCCCAAACACCTACTAGATCACCTTAATCCCTGGATGAGCAAGACAAGTCCTCCTGCCTTGCCCTTGATTTCAGCAAACCCAACCTCTTTCAACAGGCCAGCGACGTCATCGAAGCTGTATCGAAACATCTCCAGGTGATCTTCGTAGGATTCGCCGACGACCGCACTCAGGAACTTCACTAAGCCGCGCTTCCACCCTGTGAACCACACACGGTTGAAATCCCTGAGCATGACACTGCCACCGCACTTCAGAATCCTGTGCACCTCAGAGAGGCCCTTTTCGGCATCCTCCCACTCATGCAGTGAGAACTGACTGAACACAAGGTCGGCTGAACCAGTCTCCACGGGTATCTCGTCCGCGTTTCCGATTCTCCCCTCGAAGTTGGTCATCCCGCTCTTGACGGCATTGCCTTTCGCTATCTCGAGCATCACTGCGGATAAGTCGATCCCAATCACCCTCGCATGAGGCAGCAGCTTGTGGACCTCGATGGCCAGAACACCCGGCCCTGTGCCCAGATCGACCAGGACCGGTTCGTTCAATGTGGGGGACAGACTCGCCGCTATCTTTCTCGCGAAAGGCGCATAGATCAGCCTGGACATCATCCGCGCCCAGCCGGCGTGTCGTTCCGCCTTCTCCTTGTCCCATGGTCCCTGCGAATCAGTCATCGTTCTGCCCCTTTCAGTTGTTCCTTAGAGAGGTGTCACACTCCGAACTGCCTGGATGAAGGGCGCCTGCGCGAGCTGTGGAGGCGGTCGAGTGAGAGGTTGCAGCACGCTATTCCTGACCACCTCCATTGTAGGATCAGACTCCTCAGCCGTCAAAACGGCAGCCGCACTGCACCAGTTGAAAATCGCCCATTCTGTGACACAATGGCTCCAGAACACTGGTACGCTAGAGGCTCCTTCCGCGCCCGCCGTGGCCAAGGTAGCCCAGGCCACCTGATTGGAGAGCGCGCGCATGCCATTTGGGTTGACTGCAGACGTCCTTATCGGCCGGATCCTGGTGATTTTCCTCGGTATCCCCATTCACGAATGGGCCCACGGATGGGTCGCGCATCTTTTGGGCGACGAGACCCCTGAACTGCAGGGGCGGCTCTCGCTGAACCCGTTCGTCCATCTCGATCCCGTTGGCACGTTGGCCATTCTGCTGACCGGCTTCGGATGGGGGCGCGCGGCGCGGGTGAACCCCTATCACATGACGAAGGTGTCCAACCCGCGGACCGGAATGGCGCTATCGGCCCTCGCTGGTCCCGTGTCGAACATCATCCAGGCGATGCTCCTTGCGCTGCCTTTCCGGCTAGGCCTGTTTGCGGCACTTGAGCCGAATATGGCATACCGGTTGGCGGAGGTGCTCTTCGCAGCCATCGCGGTCAACATTGGCCTGGCTGCTTTCAACCTGCTTCCGATCCCCCCACTTGATGGGTCGCGTGTGCTGGTAGGCGTCGCTCCGCGTCGGGTCGGCGACTTCATCGAGAGCCTGGAACCGTACTCGATGGTCATTCTGCTCTTCGTGCTCTTCCTCCTGCCGCAGTTGGGCCTGGACCTGGTCGGTCTATTGGTAAGACCCCTTCAGCTGTTTCTCTATAACATCCTGCTGTTCTGAGGGCCGAGAAACCGCTTCGCATGAGAGCGCATCGGGCGTGGTACCGTGTGCGGCAGTTCTTCCGGACCGCCGGCGCGGGCTTTGCCCCGGTCGACGAGGCCTATGTTGCCGGGAAACTGATGCATACGGCGGACCCGGCAGCCCTGCTCCACCTCTTCCGCACAATGCCGCGGGCCGAACGCCATCACGGGGTCGACGTGTGCCGCACGCTGGAACGCCAGGGCCACACCGATCCGGATCTGCAGGTTGCCGCGCTGCTGCATGACGTGGGCAAGGCTGCTGCGCCGCCCCGTTTGTGGGAGCGGGTAACGGTGGTCATAGGGGAGCATCTCGCCCCACGCCGGGCCGAGGCCTGGGGCGAGATGCATGACAACGATCAGGCGATACCACGCGGACTGCGCCGCGCCTTTGTGGTCCGGCGCTATCATGCGCGCTGGGGTGCACGCATGGCTGCTGAGGCGGGCGCATCGCCCCGGGCAGTGGCTCTGATGCGCCACCATCACGATACGTTGCACATCGAGCATCCAGGCGCCGAGGATGCTGAGGACGACCTGGACCTCGACCTGCTCGCCGCGCTCCAGGCAGCTGACGAAGTGTAGAAGGAACGGGGATCTATGCCCAAAACGGATAAGGACACAGCAAGTCAGGGGGTAGCACGTGACTTGGTCACGCGTGACCGAATCACGATTGTCGGTACCGGCTGCATCGGCACGTCGATCGGCCTGGCGTTGCGCCAATCAAAGGATGCCGATCACCTGGAGATCGTGGGACACGATCGCGACGCGGGGCAGGCACGACAGGCCCAGCAGATGGGGGCCTTTACAACCACGGCGATCAATCTCAGCATAGCGCTACGCGACGCGCAGTTGGTGATCCTGGCCGTACCCCTTGCAGAGCTACGCGAGACGCTGCAGGATGTCGGGCGGCTGCTTGACACGGACCAGAACATTGTCATCACCGATACCGCCCCACTCAAGCAGCCTGCCTTCGCTTGGGCCGAGGCCGCACTGCCGCGCAATGCGCACTACGTCGCGGGCGATCCCTTCCTGGCCCCGGGAGCAGGCGGCTGGGAGCCGCTGCGCGGGGTAGCGGACGCGCGTCCAGGCCTGTTCCACGAGGCGGTCTATGCCATCATCGCACGGGCCGAGGACCACCCCAGCGCCGTACGGACGGTGGCGAACATGGCCCTCGTCATGGGCGCGACGCCGCTCTTCATGGATCCGGCTGAACACGATGCGGTACGTCTGATCGGTACCACCGTGCCGGCGTTATCAGCAGCGGCGCTCGTGCGCGCCACCGTCGATGCGCCCGGCTGGGAGGAGGTACGCCGGGCGGCGGGGCGTGCGTTCGCAACCGCGACGGCGGGAGCTCCGGGGGACCTCGCTTCTGCGCGGATGGTGGCGCTCCTTGGACGCGACACGGTGCTGCGGGGGCTCGATGCGCTGGTTGGGCAGTTGGAGGCGCTCCGGCAGATGGTCGCCGACGGCGATGCCGACGGGCTGGAGGCTATGCTGGCGTCCGCGGCGGAGGATCGAGCGCGCTGGATACAGCAGAGCCGGTCCCGTTCGTGGCAGGCCGAGCGACAGGGCATCGAGCAGGACAGCCTCTTCGGGCGCACGCTTCGGACTATGCTGGGGCGTGGTATCGCCGGCAGGTCCGATCGGTAGATTAGGGAAACCCATTCACCCGATCATGGTCGCGTTCATGCTTTGCCCGAACCGAAACGGGGCTAGACTCGCAGTATGAGCTATCCGCGCCGCATCCTGATGATCGCGCCCACATCGTTCTTCCTGGATTATGGGTGCCATGTCCGGATTCTTGAGGAAGCCCGAGCGCTGCAGGCCGCCGGGCAATACGTGCGCATCGTCACCTACTACCTGGGTCGCAATTGGCCCGGCCTGGACATCGTACGGTCAAGCCCCACCCCGTGGCGCGCGGACTACGAGGTGGGGTCGTCTCGTCACAAGATCGCCTTCGACATACTGCTGTTCGAACGCGCGTTGCGGGAGGCTCTACGCTGGAGGCCGGACGTGATTCACGGCCACCTCCACGAGGGCGCGCTGATCGGCACCACCATAGGACGGCTCATTCGTGTCCCTTCCGTCTTCGACTTCCAGGGCAGCCTCACCGGCGAGATGCTCGACCATGGGTTCATCAAGAGGAACGGCCCTGCCTACAACTGGTGGCGGCGACTGGAAGACTACGTCATCGACATGCCCGACGTGATCGTAACGAGCACGACGCACAGCGCGGTGCTCCTGGCACAGGGGTTTGGTCGCACTGAGGCGGTCCACCCGCTTCCTGACAGCGTGAACTTGGACTTTTTCTGCCGCGACTGCCTGACGTCTGAGGCCCGCGCCGAAAATCGCCGGGCGCTGGGTCTCCCGTCGGGTCGCCAGGTTATCGTTTATCTCGGGCTTTTGGCCGACTACCAGGGTATCCCACAGCTGCTCCAGGCGCTGGCTCAATTGCGCGCACAAGGCGCCCCGGTCTCGTGCCTCGTTATGGGATTCCCGGGCATGGAATATTATAGTGAGCAGGCCCACAACCTTGGGCTTACCCCGCAGGATGTGATCTTCACGGGTAAGATCCCCTACGACGAGGCGCCCGAATACTTGGCCCTCGGTGACATCGCTGTGGCGCCCAAGCTTTCTGCCACCGAGGGGAGCGGCAAGATCCTGAACTACATGGCGATGGGCTTACCCGTGGTGGCCTACGACACACCGGTGAGTCGCGAATACCTGGGCTCGCTGGGCATCTATGCGGCGCCGGTTGGCAACGCGACCGCGCTGGCGGAAGCGCTGGCGCCCTTGGTCGCGGATCCCTTCGCAGCACAGGCGCTGGGTGCGCGCCTGCGGGAGCGGGCTGACGGACACTTCTCCTGGGCACGGACGGGAAGGCAACTGCTGCACATCTACGACAGCCTCACGGATGAGCGGAAGTGAGACCGCGCCAGCTGAGACGCTCGCGACGGATCATGCTCCAACAGACTGGGGGGCACGGTCCATCGATACGGGCCGTGTTGGCTCGGGGGATCACAGACCCGCCTGGAACTAGGCTGTGTGCAGCGTTTCTGGATCAGGAGCACCCGTGATATGTTTGCCCAGGTCCTGGTCTTCCAACC
>JAFGNI010000671.1 GCA_016927095.1 Anaerolineae bacterium
AGGAGCGTGGCAGTGCCCAACGCAAAGGCGGCGACCACGGCACCAAAGCTGAAGGCGCGCAGCGGTCGCGACCGCTGCACCGCAAGGCCCACCAAGAGCAAGAACAGCACCGCCATCAAGCCACCCAGCAGGTTCGGATGCTGCGTCAGTCCATAAGCCCGCAGGTGGCGCCCGCTGTCAGTGAAGACCACACTAACGCCCGACCATTCGGGGTTGAGTGGCAGCTCGCCCCACCGCCGCAGTCCCAAAGAGCGCCCCGCGAAAAACTGTCCCAGGCCAACCGCGCTCTGCAACAGGATGCTCAGCACGACACCACCGGTAAGCCAGGTCACGGGGACGGCTAGGTTGGCCAGCAGCAGGTACACACCCATCCAGAGCAAAAAGCGAACCGACTGATAGCCCGCGTAGACGGGATCAAGAGCCCAGATGGTGCTAAGTGCCGTCAAGGCGACCAGCAAGCAGAGCGGTAGGAACACGAACCAAGGACCGAGATAGAGCCTGCCTTCTATGCGACCTCCGAGCAGGAGACTGCCCCACCCCACCACGAGTAACAATACCGTCACGTAGTCGCTCGTGTAAGCGATAATGTCGTGGAGGGCGAAGTAGACGGCGAAAGGGGGCCGGTGGATCAGCACCCGGTGCCGCCAGAGAGGGATCACAATCAGAAGAGCTGCGATAAGCAGACCGACCGCAGCAGACAACGCCTGTTTCCACACCAACCTGCCCGTGAGCATCGTCCTAGGGCGTGCCGGGTTGGCGGAGTCGCGAGACGCGATCCAGGAAGCCTTCGCAGACCCAAGCTTGGTGCGCGCCGATATGTCCCTTGCAGTGATCGCGGTCAAACGAGATCTCGGGGTTCGAGTGGCCCGCAGCAAGCCTGGGGATCTTCCGCGCCATCTCCCACTGATCAAGACGTGCGCCCAGGTCGGATCGCAGGAGCGGCTCTGCCAACCGTCGCGACAGCCAGCCCTTTGGAGACGGTGCCTCGCCGGCGACGTCGTCCGGCGCGCCCTGAGCGTTGGGCAGAAACTCGTAGACCCAAGCATTCCGCTCCCGGAGCTTTGCATACAACGCCTTGCCGGCTAGCGGGACCATCTGGGCGAGCTCGTGCGCCGTGTACAGGTCTCGCGATGTGAAGGTCAGGCTTTCAGTCGTGATCAGGTAGTTTGGGCAGACCTCGTCGCCCATCAGCTTGCTCGGGCGCACCACAAGGGCGATCACCAGTGCCCGGCTCAGCCACAGGTAACCCGGCTCGGTCACAATGAGGAAGTCGAAGTCGTCGCGTGCTGGCGCGTTCACCATAGCCAAGGCGCCGGTCAGCGCGACCATCCGCACAAATGGGAGTCGCGCGATGCGTGCGCCATACCTGCGCACGCGGGGCCACATGCGCCGCGCGATCTCGGCCCGCGCTTCCCTGAGCTCGGTGATCATCTGGCGACCGGCCAGGAAGTAGTAGGTGCCGTCCGTCTCCACCTCTGGAACCGCGTGAAGCATAGTTTGTACGGCACCACGCGACGCAGGGATGCCGATAAGGTAACGCCAGACCTGATTCAGGGTTAGGGGGTAGTCAAATACGTCGCTGTAGGCCAGGGTGTAGAGCACCGCCCGGCTGAGGTCATCGACGGCTGGCTCGAACCACGGAACTGGTATCGTAGACTTCAGAGAACTGACGTCCATCCGGCGCTCCTGGTGGAGACGGGCCCGCTCCTGGAATAGCTAGGAGAGCATATACCAGATCCGGCAAAAGCCAAGTCTACAGGCTAAGGTGCCATCTCTAGCCCCGAGGCCTCCCAGGCGATCATCCCACCCCTCATGTTGTGGACGTTGTCAAAACCCGCACCAGAGAGATACCGGTAAGCCTGACCACTCCGGTTGCCGCTCCTGCACACGAGAATGACCGGCTTGTCCGTCGGGATCTCATCCACGCGGTCCTGAAGCGACGCCAGCGGGATCAGCTTGGCGCCAAGGATGTGACCTTCCTCGTATTCCCAGTCTTCCCGCACATCGATCACGGCGACCTCGCCATCCGCCACCAGCTCCGCAACCACCTTTGGAGTTACCTCCTCGCCGAGCTGCAAAGGCTCCAACGCTCTCGAAGCCTGCCCAACAGCCGCAACCTCACCGATGGCGACCACTGGTGATCGAGCACACCCCACGCCGCCCAGGACCAGCGCAACAGAGAGCACCAACACGCGAAGCAGTTCCTTCCTCATATCTCTCTCCCCTATTTCGTAGTTTTACGTAAAGATTATAGCATATATTCAGCGGGAGAGAAAGGGCCCCTGCTTGTATCAGGGGCCCCCAGAAGGAGCGAATTGCCTTGCTTTACTGACCCATCAGCTTGGTGAAGCCGCGGATCACAGAGCCCTCATCAACCTGCTGTCCACCGCTCGACGGCGCCGACTGGATGATCCGGTCAGCCAGCCGGGAGAAGGGCAACGATTGCAGCCATACACGACCCGTGCCCTGCAACGTGGCCAGGAACAGGCCCTCGCCGCCGAAGATCATCGACTTGAGGTTGCCTGCCCGCTCGATACTGTAGTCGATCTGGCTCTCCATAGCCACCAGACAACCGGTGTCCACAAGCAGCCGCTCGTTGTTCAGGCGCTTCTCGACGATCGTGCCACCGGCGTGGAGGAAGACCATCCCGTCGCCTCGCAGCATCTGCAGGATGAAGCCTTCTCCGCCGAAGAAACCCGCACCCAAACGCTTGTTGAAGGTGATAGTGATCTCCGTGCCCAACGCGGCAGCCAGGAACGCGTCCTTCTGGCAGATCAGCTCGCGACCCGTCTCATCCAGATCAATGTCGATGATCTTGCCCGGATAGGGCGCCGCAAAAGCGACGTGGCGCTTACCTTCAGCGGCTGTATTCGTGAAGTGGGTCATGAAAAGCGATTCCCCGGTCAGGACACGTTTCCCCACACTCACCAACGAGTCAAGGAAGCCCGACTTGGGCTTGGATCCATCGCCCATCCTGGATTGGTAGCCGATGCCCGATTCCATGTACATCATCATCCCGGCCTCGGCGATGACCGTCTCGTTAGGATCCAGTTCCACTTCCACAAACTGCATGTCATCCCCATAGATCTGGTAATCCACAACGTGGCTCTGCATACTACCCTCTCCTTTCCTGATCCTTCGCCAGATCTGGCAGCCGCCGAGCCCAACCGCACGCCGGTCTGCCGTGCTCTAGAGTGCCTACGCAGCTGTCACCGGAAAGTTGCGAACACCTGACGCAGGCGCCCCTACCGCCTGTGGGTCCTTAGTCAAGCTTGCGGACCACAGGTCCTTCGGGTGTGTCGCGTACCTCGTAACCGGCCTCTGCGATCTCGTCGCGCAGGGCGTCCGCTTCAGCCCAACGCTTCGCCGCGCGCGCCGCCGCTCGTTCTTGCGCCAGCTTCAGCACCTCCGCTGGGACACCTGCAGGCTCCCACTCCCCCAGCCTTAGCCCCAAGATCTCGTCAAAGGCCAACACCGTGGCCTTCTTGTCGGCATCGGAGAGCTGGCTCTTAGTGAGGTCCCAGGCAGCAGCCAACCCGCGAGCGACGTTCAGATCGTCGTTCACGTGGTCGGAGAAGATATCCATCCATTCCTGAGACACCTGGCCCGGCGCCCCCCAATCGTAGACCGTCTCACGGAGACGGTCCAGCCCAGTCGCAGCGGCGTCGAGAGCATCCCAGGAGAAGGTCAGGCGAGAGCGGTAGTGCGCTCCCAGACAGAGGTAGCGGTAGGCCAGGGGATCGTAGCCACGATCGATCAGTTCTTGGACGCGGAGGAAGTTGCCGGCGGACTTGCCCATCCGTCCGGTGTCAACATTCAGGAAGTAGCCGTGGAGCCAAAAGTTGGCCAGCCGTGTGCCGTAGCACGCCTGCGTCTGCGCAATCTCATTGGTATGATGCACGTTGATATGGTCCTCGCCGCCGCAGTGGATGTCGAAGAACGCGCCCAGGTACTTAGCCGACATCGCCGAGCACTCGATATGCCAACCAGGAAAACCAACGCCCCAGGGGCTATCCCACTCCATCTGGCGCTGGCTGTCCTCGGGGCTGAACTTCCATATCGCGAAGTCCGTCGGATTCCGTTTCTCGCCCAGGCGAACGCGAGCCCCAGCCTGCAGGCCCTCGACATCCATCCGGGCCAGATACCCATAGTCATCCAGCTTGGAGGTGTCGAAGTAGATGCCGTCGTCTGTCTTGTAAGTGTAACCGTGGTCCTCGATGCACTTAACGAGCTCGATCTGCTCCTCAATATGGTCCGTAGCCCGGCACCAGATCGTCGGCTCGATGATGTTCAGATGCTTCATATCGGCCTTGAAGGCCTCGGTGTAGTGATCGGCCAACTCGTAGGCCGACTTGCCCGTGAGCCGCGCGCTCATCTCCATCTTGTCTTCGCCCAGGTCGCCATCTGAGAGCAGATGACCCACGTCCGTGATGTTCATCACGTGCTTGACCTCATAGCCATTCAGCATCAGCACACGCTTGAGCAAGTCCTCAAAGATGTAGGTTCTCAAGTTCCCGATGTGAGCGTAGTCGTAGACCGTAGGACCACAGGTATAGAGCCCCACCTCAGGCGGATTGAGGGGCTCGAACTGCCTCAGACTACGCGTGTATGTATCATAGAGCTGCAACGTCATACATCCTTCCTCCGTGGTGAGTGATTGAGTCAAGCTTACCTACAGCTAGCGATTGGACAAGACGCCGTCCACAACCCCGCAGCCCCTCACGATGCGCTATCTGCGGCGACCGTGACCACGCCAATCATGCCTGGGCCGGTATGCACCGACAGGCCCGCAGTGAAGTCCGCGAAGATCGTCTCCGGGGGACAGTCGACTACGCCACACAGCTGCGCAGCGAAAGCCTCGGCTGACGCTAACGCATTGACGTGGATCATCGCTAGTCGCTCAACCGGTCGCCCTGCCAGCCCTTCGACGACAAGCTCCATCATGCGGGCGCGGACCTTGTGACGGGTGCGGACCTTCTCCAGCATATCGAGCTTGCCATCGCGCAGTGTCAGCAAGGGCTTGATGTTGAGCAGGGAAGCCATCCCCGCGGCAAGGTGCCCCACCCGACCGCTCATCGCCAGATACCTCAGCGTCTCAAGCGCCCCGAACAGCGTTGTTCGAGCCCTGACGGATTCCACGCGTCTCACGATCTCATCCAGGTCCGCGCCCTCGGCTGCCGCAGCAGCAGCCTCCAGAGCCATGTAGCCCTGCCCCATCGAGATACTGCGTGTGTCCATCACGGTTACTCGCCCCTCCGGGAACAGGTCCCGAGCCGTCAAAGCCGAGTTGTAGGTACCGCTCACCTCGCTGCTCACACACAGACAGAACACCTGCTCGTACCCCTCGTCGAGCGCGGCCTGGAAGGCCGCCGAGAACTGCCCCGGCGTAGGGGCTGAGGTGGTGGGTAGCGCGCCCTCCTGGTCGACCCGTTCAAAGAGCGAAACGTCAGTGATGTCGACCTCGGTCTGAAAAGTCACGTCGCCGAAATGAATGTTGATGGGAACCTGCCTGATGTTCTTGGCCTGGGCGAGATGCTGCGGCAGGCTGGCGTCCGAATCGGTCACAACAGCGATGGATGACATAATACCCTCCCGATAACACGAGATAACCAAATTAACATGAGAACCCAACGGATGGACAAACAGGGAAAGCGGATCGACGGATGAACACACTCAGTGTAAAGGAAAACACTCCGGATGCAAGGTGGATCCGGAGTGTGTGCGCAGCTAATCAGACCGTGTCAAGCGATCGCAGATGGCACCGCTATAGCACGATACCCTCGCGCGCACCAGACTCGGCGCTTGCTACAGCACCGAAGACCATAGCCAGGCTCTTGATGTTGTCGGAACTCACCGTCTCAGGCACGGCGCCGGATCGTACGCATCGCACAAACTCACGGATGGCCCCATCGTGGCCTCCGCTCTTCGTCGGGCCTGCCAGGGCGGGTACGTCAACTGCCTGCCACTTCGAGAAGAAGCCGCCCGGTTCTACCACGACCTCGGCCTGGAAACCATCGGCGCCATCCCAGGTCACGCTGCCTCTCTCACCGATAATGTGCCAGCGGCTCTCCCACGTCGTGTTGAGGCCCTCCGAACACCAACTGCCGCGGTACGTGTAGACGATCTCCTCGTTCATCTCGAAGATAGCTACTGCCGACGCATCGTGATCGTACCAAGAACCCGGCGGGTTCCACTCCTTGCAGTAGACGGCCAACGCCTCGGCAGGCCGCCCATCGGTTGTCATCAGAAAACGAGCCGCGTCAAAGGTGTGGATGGCCATGTCAATCAAGAGCACGTGAGCCATGTGGTCGCGGAAGCCACCGAAGTGCGCACCGATGAAGAAATCGCTGTTCACCGTCGTCAGGCGCCCCAGAACGCCCGTGTCCAGAAACGCTTTCAGGCGGCGGATGTTGGGATCATACCGGCGGTTCTGCATGACGGCATAGATACGACCAGCAACCTCCGCTGCCGCGACCATCTCCCTTGCGTGTACCAGGGAATCGGCCAGCGGTTTCTCGCCCAAGACGTGACAGCCGTGCTGTAGAGCGGTCAGCGTCACCGGATGATGGGCCGTTGGCACCGTGCAGTCAAAGACAATGTCGGGCTTCAGCTTGCCAAGAACCGCCTCCAGGTCGGTGGCTACCTCCGTCCCGGCGAGCTCGAACTCCGCCACGCGGTTGCGCGCTGCATCTTCATCCAGATCGACAGCGGCAACCAGCCGGACATCGTCTAGTTGCACAATCGTCTTCAGCCACGCCCGGCTGATGCCCCCACACCCCACAAGTACTGCGCTCAGTTCGTCGGCCATTTCCGCGCTCCTCTGATTCAGACATCATCTTCACCACCGTCCCGATCACGGGACTGCGCCCAATGTAGCACGGGCACACAATGCGTCAAACCCTCATATCTGCCACCGTCACACGTTACCGGGATCGCATCCCCTCACAGAGCAAACTCGGGCCCCAGTGACAGCCGGCGACCGACGCGACCGTCTCTGCGCCCAAGGACCTTCTGCGGTCCTTGGGCGCTGCCGTGGCGTCACGCGCTCGTGGGTGTGGACCCCGATTGCGGCCCTTGGCCGCTGCCGTGGCAGGGCAATCGCATTTCACCTCAAGTCAGCCGCAGATGTCATTCCGAGCGGGTCAGCTGATCACCCGCACCACTAGTCAAGGCCAGCGAGGAATCTCGCGCCTCGAGTCCGGGCGTGCATCGGGACGTGAGATTCTTCGCTGGCACGGTTTGCCGATGGGGATGATTGCAGGACCCGCTCAGAATGCCAAACAGCCCCTCTTGAGTTACAAATGCGACTGCCCTGGCTGCCCTGGCCCATGTGTTGACACAACCCAGAATCGCGACTATCATGGTACATACCGACCGGTCGGTTTTGTTCAACCACGAACACCCGGATGAGACACAAACAGAAGCGCGAAGAGACACGTACCCGCATCCTGGAGGTCGCAGCGTCCCTGTTCGCCCTTCACGGCTACGAGGCCACAGGTGTCGCCGAGATCTGCCATCGTGCAAGCGTCAGCAAAGGGGCCTTCTACTACCACTTCGAGAGCAAGCAGGCTGTCTTCTTGGCGCTGGCTGAGTCGTGGCTCGAGGATCTCAACACCTCGCTGGCAGACATCCTGCAGGAGACTGGCGCACCGGATACCCAGCTCCTCGCCATGGCCCATCGTCTGCAGCATGTGTTGGCATCGCAAAGCGCGAGGCTGGGTCTGCTCCTGGAGTTCTGGACTCAAGCCAATCGTGACCCACAGGTCCGCGAGGTCGTGCTGGCGCCCTACCGGAGCTTCCGCGCACGTTTCGCGGAGTTGGTTCAGGAGGGTGTCGATCGGGGAAGGTTCTGCCCAGTCGATCCTCAGGCTGCAGCCCAGGTGATCCTCTCGCTTGCCAGCGGTCTTTTCTTCCAGGGCCTCCTCGATCCCCACGACGCAGACTGGAGCGAGATCGCCGAGACCAGCATCGAAATCCTCATCAATGGCATCGGGTGCGACCACAAATCATACCAGCCGGACACGGCATAACCTACGTGAGGTGCGAAGATGATCCTGGTCACCGGTGCCACCGGGCACCTTGGGAATGTATTGGTCCGCCAGCTGGTCGCCAAGGGCGTCGAAGTCCGGACGCTCGTCCTGCCGCACGATGATACCCGCGTGCTAGAGGGGCTGGCGGTTGAGCAGGTACAGGGCGACGTTCTCGACCCAACCTCGCTGCGCCACGCGCTGTCCGGTGTGGAGGTCGTCTACCATCTGGCTGGGATCATCTCGATCATGCCGGGTGCCGAGCGACTGATGCGCCGGGTCAACATCGAGGGCGTCCGCAATGTCGCGACCGCCGCCCGGGAAACCAACGTGCGCAGGATGGTCCACGTCAGCTCCATCCACGCCTTCCGGCGTATGCCGGCAGGTGTGGTGGTGGACGAGGCGATGCCTCTCGCGCTGGAAAGCCCAGAGGGCACCTACGACTACACAAAGGCCATGGGCACCGTTGCCCTCCTCGATGCCGTGCGTGCAGGGCTTGACGCGGTTGTCGTCTGTCCGACGGCTGTGATCGGGCCGCACGACTACCGCGGCTCCTTCTTAGGCAACGCCCTTCTCAACTTCGCCAGACGCCGGCTCCACTTCCTCATACCCGGCGCCTACGACTTCGTCGACGTGCGCGACATCGCCCAGGGCCTGCAACTCGCCGCGTGCCAGGGACAGCCGGGCGAGATCTACATCCTCGCCGGCACGCACGCCAGCCTCATTGAGGTCAAGACCCTGATCCAAGGCATCGCCCGCGTACACTCCGCCCACGTCGTCTTGCCGTGGTGTGTGGCGATGGCGTGTGCCGACCTTCTCCAGCATGTCTATCGGCTGACGGGGATCAAGCCAAAGTACACCCCCTATTCGCTCTGCACGCTCCGCGATAACGCTCACTTCAGCTCGCAGAAAGCCCGCCACGGCCTCGGCTTTGAGACACGTGCACTCGAGCAGACCCTGGGCGACCTTCTCCTTTGGCACAGATCGCTGCAACCGGCTTGACGCCAGACCCGCCGCCCAAGCCGTGCCGGTTTGAACGGCTTCTCTGCCCGTCTCGGTCACCGCGCCGTTCGTCCCCGTTTGCGCTGCTCCCGCTTTTACAGTAAACTGGAAAGCGTTCGTTCATCCCTCGCAGAAAGGAGCTAGATACATGGCAAGACCTGTTACTCTCTTCACCGGACAGTGGGCTGACCTGACGCTGGCGACCGTCGCTGAGAAAGCAAGCGGCTGGGGCTACGATGGTCTCGAGCTCGCTTGTTGGGGCGACCACTTCGAGGTTGACAAGGCCCTCGAGGACGATGCCTACGTGCAGAGCCGCTGGGATATCCTCAACCGGTATGGCCTAAAGTGCTTCGCCATCAGCAACCATCTTGTGGGTCAATGCGTCTGTGATCCCATCGATCAACGCCACAAAGGTGTTCTGCCCGCGCGACTCTGGGGCGACGGTGATCCTGAAGGCGTGCGGCAGCGCGCCGCCGAGGAAATGAAGAACACTGCCCGCGCCGCGAGGAAGCTCGGCATCGACATTGTCAATGGCTTTACCGGCAGTGCTGTTTGGGCGATGCTCTACTTCTTCCCGCCGACCAGCCAGGCTGACATCGACGCCGGCTATCAGGACTTCGCGAACCGCTGGATTCCGATCCTTGACGTCTTCAAAGCGGAAGGCGTGAAGTTCGGACTGGAGGTGCACCCGACCGAGATCGCCTACGACATCATCACCGCAGAACGAGCCCTGGCGGCTCTCGACGACCACCCCAGTTTTGGGTTCAATTTTGACCCGAGCCACCTGATCCACCAGTTCGTGGATCCGGTGGAGTTCATCGACGCGTTCCCCGATCGTATCTTCCATGCTCACGTCAAGGACTCCCGGGTGCAACTCACCGGGCGCAGCAGCATCCTCGCCTCGCATCTCGACTTCGGCGACCCGCGTCGAGGATGGGATTTCGTCTCGCCGGGTCGCGGTGACGTGAAGTGGGATCCCATCATCCGCGCGCTCAACCGCGCCAACTATGACGGCCCCCTCTCCGTAGAGTGGGAGGACAGCGGCATGGATCGTGAGTATGGTGCCCCAGAGGCCCTCGCCATGATCCGTCGCCAGGACTTCACCCCTTCAGAAGTCGCGTTCGACGCAGCCTTCAGCAGCGAGAAGTAACAGCGGGAAGCGGAACATCAACACGGAGGAGGCTAGCATGACAACAGGTGGCGGTTTCACCACAATGGCTGGCGCCAAAGCGGAGAAGGAGGCGCCCAGACTCGGCATCGGCATGCTGGGCTATGCCTTCATGGGCAAGGCTCACTCAAACGCCTACAAGAAGATCCCCTATATGATGTATCCGCCTCCGGCAGTGCCGGAGCTCACTGCGATCTGTGGGCGCAATGAAGCGAATGTGAGAGAGGCCGCTAGGCGTTACGGCTACCACAAATACTACACCGACTGGCACGACCTGCTCAAGGATGAGGAGGTCCAGATCTTCGACAACGGTGCGCCTAACTATCTGCACGGTGAACCGTGCATTGCAGCAGCCGAAGCGGGCAAACACCTGGTCTGCGAGAAACCCTTGGGCCTCAGTCCAGAGGAGTCCAAGGCGATGCTCGATGCTGCCGAGAAAGCTGGCGTCAAGCACCTGGTCGGCTACAACTACCGCTTTGTCCCTGCCATCCGTCTGGCGCGCGAGCTGATCGAGAGTGGCAAATTAGGCCGCATCTATCACTTTCGCGGTGTCTACCTGCAGGAGTGGGTGCTCCCCCACTACAACGTCGGTATGACGTGGCGGCTGGACAAAGACGTCGCAGGCTGTGGCGCGCTCGGCGATCTGGGCACCCATCTGATCGACCTGGGCCGGTTCCTCGTCGGCGAGATCGAGACGGTGAGTGCGATGACCCGCATCTTCGTCGATGAACGCCCCAGGGACGACGGAACCATGGCCAAGGTGGAGATCGACGATGCTTTCGTCTCCACGGTTGCCTTCGAGAATGGCGCCATCGGCACCTTGGAGGCGACCCGTTTTGCCGCGGGACGCAAGAACCACGAGGTGATTGAGGTCAACGGCGAGAAAGGCACGATCAAGTTTGATCTGGAACGGCTCAACGAGCTCGAGGTCCACTGGATCGATGAGGAGCCGAAGACGACCCAAGGTATGAAGACCGTGCTGGTCAGCGAACCGTACCACCCTTGGTGGTCGAACTGGTGGCCCCAGGGCCATATGATCGGCTGGGAGCATACCTTCATCCACGAGCTGACCCACCTGCTGGACTGCATCGTCAACGACAAGGACGTCGCGCCTTACGGCGCGACCTTCCTCGATGGCTATCGAGCCGACTGTGTGGTCGCCGCGATTCTGGAGTCCGCGGAGACAAAGCGCCAAGTGGACGTCGTCTACTGAGGATCAGCAGCCCGGACAGACGAGCGCTGGCCCGCACTGGGCCAGCGCTCTGCGTTTTGGGGAGATGGTGGTCGGTGCTAACGATTACCCTTGGCCAATCCCTGGCCAACGAGGTAGCTGTAGCTGGCCTGAACGTCGGCAACCATGTCACCGGCGGTGCGGTCCTGCTCGACGATCAGCCACTCTGGCACATCGCCGGCGGCAGCCAGGATCGTCGGGAAGTCCATCACGCCCGCGCCCACAGCCGTCATGGGTTCAGTTGTGACGCAGGGACCGTCCTTGATGTGCAACAGTGGCGCGCGGTCGCCCACCTCGCGCAGGACCTGGGTCACATCGCAGCCGGCGGTCTGGACCCAGTAGGTGTCGATCTCGAAGAGAATGTCGGCATCGAGTCGCTCGAGCATGACCTGATAGGGATAGACGCCCTCGACGGGTGTGTACTCCCACCAGTGGTTGTGAATGCCGAAAGCCAGCCCCGCCGCTTTGGCAGCCGCGTTCGCCTCATTGAACAGATCGCATGTGGCATGGATCTTGTCCAACGTGCTGAAGTCATCAGGGCCCTTGCCCGTCACCACGCGAGGGCAACCGATAGCAGCCATCGCGTCCAGAACCTCGTGCTTGCTGTCCCCAAGCGGTAGTCCCGTGTGCGCGCTGGGCACCTGTAGGCCCAGCTCCTTGAAAAGCTTGCCGGCAGCTTCTGGGGAAGAGCCGGGAAATCCAGCGGGCTCGACCCCGACATAGCCCATCTCGGCGACACGGCGCACCGTGCCTTCAAAGTCATCCTGTGTGTAAGCGCGTAGCGTGTAGAGCTGCAGTGCGATTGCGGGTTTCATAGGTCTCTATCCTCTGTATGGCTCAACGTCTTCGATAGGTTCAGGCCGGTGACCAAAGGTAACTACGGGCCCGGCGACGGGTGCAGCCCAACGCACCGCGTTGATGATAACGGTCCGGATCTCAGGTTGGCGGAAGATGGGGTAGGTCTCGTGCCCCGGGCGGAAGTAGAAGACCTTGCCGGCACCACGATGCCAGCAACATCCGCTTCGGAACAACTCGCCCCCCGCAAACCAACTGAGAAACACCTGCGTGTCCGGTGCCGGGATATCGAAGCGTTCCCCATACATCTCAGCGTGGGGCACCTCGAAATACTCGGGCAACCCCTTAGCGATCGGATGGCCCGGCTCTATGACATAGACGCGCTCCTTCTCTCCGATCTCGCGCCACTTGAGATTGCAGGTCGTGCCCATCAGCTTGCGGAAGATCTTGGAGAAGTGAGCGGAATGCAGGACAATCAGCCCCATCCCTGCCAGCACCCGAGCCTGGACCCGCGCCACGATCTCATCATCCACCTGATGGTGCGCCATGTGCCCCCACCAGATCAGCACATCGGTGTCGGCTAGGACCTCTTCGGTCAGTCCATGCTCGGGCTCCTCCAAGGTAGCAGTCCTAACCTCGAAGCCGGCCTCAGCCAAGAAGCCGGCGATCGCCACGTGAATGCCGTCAGGATAGACTTCGGCAACCCTCTCGTCGAGCCTCTCGTGACGGTACTCGTTCCAGACAGTTACTCTGATTGAACTCATAGTCTGTGACTCCTTCGGTAGTATAGACATCAACATAGCTATGGTGTGTGTGACTGCGCTCAAGCTATGCACCCTGGGCCTCCGAGGATACCCCACAGGCCACCTGGGGTGCGAACCGCCCATCAGGTGATCAGCATCTCCAGTTGGCGTCGAATCTGCTCGGTAGCCGGCGCCAAGTAGGGCCAGCCATCGATGCAGTCGGATCTCAGACCCGCCAGATCAACTTGGTCCTGGACGGCGCTACGGTTCTCATACAGGATGCGCACAAGCCAATCCGTCAGGTCCTCGAGGTTGCGCCGGTAGAAGTAGAACCCAAAGACGTCTGCGTTCAGCTGCCGCACGCCACCGGCCCGCCAGTAGGCCTCAAGAAAGGCCGGTAGGTCATCACCATTGAAAGCGAAGAGATCGTGCTCGGCGGGCGCAAGCTTGACGCCCTCCCAGTCCAGCAGCGTGAGGGTATCGCGATCATCAATCAGGAGGTTCATAGCGTGGATGTCAGTATGACACAGAACTTGCGGCGGCGCAAGACGCCGCGCAAGCAAAGCAAGATTCTTGGTGCGTGCCAGAAGAGCTGCCACGGTGTCCGCGTAGGGCAGAAGCAACCTCTGCAGATCGCGAATACCCTCGCGCGCGCCCGGCAGGACACGTGCCAACGTCCTCATACCCATCACCAGGTCTCGCTCGAAGGGCAGTTCGTAGGTCTCCAAATAGGGGCACCGCGTCCGGACGGAGCTGGTCGCCGCGTGCAGGCGCGCCACAAGGCCGGCTAGCTGCGCCCAGACGTCCGGACGATGGAGCGTCGCATCATCCGGATTGCTGCCCTCGACATGCCGGAGCACCACAACGGTGAAGTCGTCGAAGATCCCGGTTGGCTGCCCCTCACAAGTGGCTACGGGCTGCGGGACATGGGTCAGCAGCCGTCTTCCACGCATCTCGAGCAAGAGCGGCACCGCGACCTGCATACGCGCCGCCGCCAGGCCGGCCAGCCGGGACGGGTCCAGGAGCTTGAGCACATACCGCTGCCCCTCTCCATGGCCTCCCACGCTTGGGTGATCGCTTTCCGACCGGATGATGTAGTTGTAAGCGACCTCCCCCTGAGGCACGTACGCCAGCTCACGAACCTTGACCCCATAGCTATCGGCAAGATAGTCGCGTAGACGCTGTTGGTCGATCTCTGGTTCAACGCGCATAGTGTTCGGGCGGTACCTATCTGAGGCAGAGCCGCCACCACCACTATACTACAGAAGCGATACGGCTCGAAGGACACCGGTTTCCCGTCCCAGGGCTATCGCATCTAGACAGGCCCAGTGCATCGGGAATTGCGTAGGGCGGCTGGCTGAGCCGTCCCCAGGCCCTTATGTCCGGCCTGTGGCGCTGGATCTTCGTCGCGGTATGCCCAAGCGTGGCGCCCCTTTCGCGCGGACCTTGCGCAGCGGCGGCTGCGCCGCCGGGCCGGGTCGGCTACCCGGCCTACATAACAGCCCGTACGCGGCGTGGTAGCAGGTGGCCAGACGCGCTAGCCTCGTTTCCCGTATAATAGAGAGACAGCGCAAGGTCGCAGCAGGTACGCAGGCCCGCGCGAAATACTGAGGACCCTATGGACTGGAAGACCTTTCTGGCGAACCTCATCCGCAGCCTCATCTTGATCGCTGCGGCGGTCGTCCTCTTCCTCTGGGTACTGGGGCGCGACCGTGATGCCCGTGCCCCCGGATCGGTGACAGGATTCCAGTGGCGCCAGCGGCAGGTCGAGGAAGCCCGCCCAACGGTGCCGACAGAGCCCCGCTTCGAGTTCGTGCCGCCAGCCGACAGAACACCCAGACCCTTCCCCGCACCGGATCAAGCCGAGCGACGACCGGTCGTGACCGAAGCCTACGACAGGCTCGGCGCCGCCGAATACCATGCTGCCGGCTATCTTGGCCAAGGCGTCACCGTGGCGGTGGTCGACACGCAGTTCGATGGCCTGGAGAATGCCATCTCGGCGGGAGAAATCCCCGCAACCGTCACAGCCAGACGTCTGATGCCTGACGGGGAATTGGTGGACAGCTTGCAGTCGGGCGATGGGCCGCACGGCACAGCCTGTGCAGAGATCATCCATGATCTGGCCCCCGGTGCACAGCTCTATCTACTCCAGGTCGACAGCTTCTTGGTGACGGCAGAGAGGATGTTCGAAATCCTGGAACAAGCAGGCGTCCGCGTGGTCTCGCTGTCCATCTCCGTCCTCGCGATGGGGCGCGCCGATGGCACAGGCGTTCTCGGAGATCCGCCGGTTCCCATCTACGACATCCTGCGCGATGCCTACGAGAACAAGGACATGCTGATCGTCATGAGCGCCGGCAACTACGCGCGCCAGCACTATGCCGGTCCATTCCGCGATCTCGACAACGACGGCATCCACGAGGTGCTCAGCCACACCCGGCGTGGATCGACCGAATCGGTCACGGTGGCAGCAGAGGAGGACAGCGCCTTCTTCGTTCATCTTAGCTGGGACGATTGGGGACCGGATCCTATGGCCCCGTCAGCGACCAGTGACTATGATCTCTACGTCTACGACGAAGCGGACAACCTGGTGGCGAGCAGCACGGTGACCCAG
>JAFGNI010000672.1 GCA_016927095.1 Anaerolineae bacterium
AACAGCATGGTCTTTGGTCTGATTCTAGGTGCCACAAGGCAGCCAAAAGTGCGCCGCGTCGTGAGTGAGGTTGGTTAGAATAAGGTTAGGAGTTGGCGGGTTCATGCGCGATCGCTTTGGCCCTGGATAGGGCTGTGACGAGGGAACACCATCCGGGGAGGAGGCAACACTATGACTGTGCTGATTACAACACTTGGTAACATTAGCATTGAGGATTTGCCAGAGGGCATCGTACTACCGCACGAGCATATCTTCGTTGATCTGCGAAAGCCTGACCATCCCGATCAGGGCCAGGCGCCAGTCGATGAGGTTGTGGCGCTGATGGCTCCGGAGCTGCGTCGCGCTGCAGTCGCCGGCGTGTGTGCCCTAGTTGAGTGCACACCCGTGGGCGTAGGGCGACGAGCCGACTTCGACATTGCGGTCTCGAAAGCTGCTGGCGTTCCTGTGCTCTTGCCCACCGGTGTCTACCGTGAGCCCTGGATTCCTCCGTGGGTCCACGCGGCCTCTGAGGCTGACCTGACCACGTGGATGGTCGGGGAGCTCCGGGAGGGGATCGAGGACACAGGCATATGCGCAGCCTGGATCAAACTCAGCGCCGGCGATGACGGCATCACGCGCGGTGAGCGCAAGGTGCTCCGCGCGGCGGCCGTGGCCGGTCTAATGACAGGGGCTGTCATCGGAAGTCACACGATTCGGGGCAAGGTCCTTCTCGAGCAGTTGGATGCTGTTGAGGACGTAGGCTACACGGCGAAACGGTTCATCTGGATACACACCCAAGCTGAGCCGGATTTCGGCCTTCACCTAGCAGCGGCGGCTCGGGGGGCATGGATCGAGTACGATGCGATCGGCACCGAAGGATTCTCAGATGAGGCTGCTATCGACCTCATTCTGCGCATTCTGGATGCGGGCTACGGTGACCAGCTGCTACTGAGCCACGACCGAGGTTGGTATGACCCCGCCAAGCCTGGCGGTGGCACGCCGCGACCGTTTACCTACATTCCGGATCACTTCCTGCCCAAGCTGGCAACCGCCGGGTTTGATGAGGAGACTGTGGCGAGGCTGACACGCACAAATCCATTCCGCGCATTTGGACGGTGATCAGACGATCCAGGTCATCAACACCACCGCCACCTCAATTCCGAGAGTCCTAGCGTAGATTCGCCAAGAGCGCTCGGTGCCGAAGTTGCGTGCGTGATACTCGGCCCCGCCAATGGTCACAGCGACGGCCACCATCGCTAGGAACATCACCATCAACTGGCGGATCGCCACAATGCTGTAGTAGGCCTGGCCCGGCGCACCGTAGTCGGCCCAGAAAGCTGCATAGACTCCCGTGGCCAGGTCGATGATCAGCGGGATCATTGCCACACTCAGCCCGCTGGTAGCCAGCCAGAGAATCACGGCAAGGGCCACAGAGGCAGGAGAACGACGCTCCAAGTCTGGGTCTTGTTTCGCAACCATCTTGCCCTTCCTAGGGTTCTGTGCTCGCCGTGGGAGCAACCGTGCCCTTCGGTTCGCACCGCGATGGTAACCAGACAAGTGTGCCCATGACCTGGCTGCGAACCGTGCCTAGATAGGGCGATGGGTTGAGAGCTCCGATCTCTGCAATTGCCACAGGCAGCGGGGCATCGGTTTCGTCCGCATAGCCGACCAGCGCCGCCGGGAAGCCGCCATCTTCGAGCGCCGGCAGGATTGCGAAGCGGACGTGGGGCCAGACCGGTCCGGACGCTGAACGCCGGCTCTGGTAGCCGAGGGTGGAGCCACGGTCCACCTGGACGCCGCTCGAACCTGGCGCCCACTCCTCCGGGATGTTCATCATGTCGGCATAGAACGTCCAGATCTGGCGTTCCGGGTCAAGTGGGTCTTGGTGCCGGATCGCGAGCGCGTCCTCCCATGTCTCGCGCCGCAGCAGAGCGCCGTCGGCAACGGCACGGACTGCTACTTCACCATCGTATCCTTCGCCGAGGAACCAGAGCTCCTTCGTAAACCACCACATGCCGAACTCTGCCGAGGTGGGGAGCGCCCATACCGCACCGGGACAGACGGTGTCGGCTGTGGGTGTGACCTCGGCCTCCGGCTTGGGCTGGAATACGACGGTGTCGGCCGCAAAGTCCACCGCGACATAGGCCCATTTGATGGCCTCAAGCATCTCCGGTGTCCAGCGTGTCTTGTAGACTGGCCAGTCTGGGAAATGATGAACCATGATGAGTGGAAACGTCTGATCTGTGATTTCCTCTACCAGGGGAGAGGGATCCCACAGACCTGCCCTAGCCAACTGTGTCAACTCAAACGGCTGGAGGTAGAGCTGGCGGTTCTGAAGCGCGAGCAAGCCCATGAACTCGTCGGCGAGCACGGGCCCTTCGGCCATCTCGACTGCAAGGGCCAGGCGGTCTATCTCTTGCCGGGGTTTTAGCCGCCACTTGAGCCCATTCACAGGATCGGTCAACGTCTCATGTACCAACAATCCGACCTGGATTGCGAGTGCAACTTGGACAACAGCAGCGATCCAGGGCTGCCAGAGGCTCGCACGTGGGTCTGCCCCATCCTTGGGTGTGCCTGAGCTACGGATCCAGCTCACGAGGCTGGCCGCGGTGAGACAGAGCGCGGCGGAGAGCTCCAACAGGTAGTTCACGTTCGAACCGACCTTGCCGATTGTGGCCCCCGACACAGTCGCCCCGACCAGGTAGGGCAAGACCAGTGGCGCCATCGGGGCCCGCCTGAAGCCGAAGAGGAGCAGGACCCCGCCCATCAAGACCAGGATGGGGGCGGTGGATAAGAGCCTACTGGCCCAGTCGAGTAGCGTATCCATCTCGAAGGTGTTGACATTCGCTGTGATCACGTTGAAGACAAATCCGCCGCCCGTCACTGCTGTCAACAGCGCCAGGAGCGCCAGCCCCAGACCGCCGACGGTGACAGCGAGTCGGAGAGCCGGCCGCCAGCCATCCTTCACCCAGAGCCAGACGAAGGCGGCGAGCGGTGCGGCGAGGCCATAGGACTGGCGTGTATAGACAGCTGCGACCAGCAGTAGGGCGGCTGCGAGCCATCCCTTGGGATGCTGTCGCCAGCGGCTCAGAGCCACCAACGCGCCCAGGCTCAAGGCTAAGGCCAGCATATCCACGCGCAGCAGCGGCGTCCACTGCACGACGTAGGGAAACGCCAAGAAGAGCAAGCCGGCAAGCCAGGCCGTGTTGCGCTGTTCTGTGTGCGTGTCCACAAGCACGCCCAACAGCAGGGCGCCTGCGATGCCACAGGCGGATGAGAGAAGACGGCCCGGCGTGAACACAGGCCCAAAGATCCACACCCACGGCGTCAACGCAAGGACATACAGCGGGGGGTAGTTGGACACAGTGTAGGGGGGGGCCGACAGATCACGCCGATAGATGTTGCGCAGGCGGGCTAGACGGATCGCCTGATCCAGCAGGGGCCCCTCGCCATAATCCAGAGGATAGGGGAACGCCACACTGAGTGCGATGTAGACGACAAAGACCGTCGTCGATAGGCATAGAAACGCCCACAGGGCGATCCGAGCCCCATCCTGGACATAGTCGCCGATCTGTGGATGCTGTGTCGCCATCGGTTTCGAGCGCATCATCTCCCGCCCCAATCCATCAGGAGCCGTGTAGACATTATACGCGAGGCAGGATCCAACACAAGATGCGAAAGCCTAGTAGCCAATTCGGTAAGCTCACACTATACTGGGCACTATGAAGCCTAGGTATAGCAGTGAGGCACCTACGCCTCTGCAGACTGAACTGCTGGAGACCATGCAAGGCTGGGGATGTCCGCTATGCCGCCTTGCCAACAAGGCGGAGCGTGCCTATATTGAGTCCCTCAACTACGAGCGCGTTCTTGACCTCAAGACTCGCGACGCTCTGAAGGCATCTAGGGGTCTGTGTCACCGGCATAGCTTGGTCTGGCGTGATGTGCAGGGCTCAGCCCTCGGGATCGCGATCGTCTATCGCGTGTCAATCCTGGACCTACTGAGGGACACGGCGGGGAGTGATGAGGCCCAGTCCGCGGGGCTCTTCCGACGCAGAGAGCCCGCAGTCAGCATAGCCGGGGCGCTCGAGCCTTCAAGCGAATGCCCTGCTTGTCGCATTGGCCATGAGACGGCGCGGCGATTCAGCGCACTTCTGCTTGAAGGTATGGTCGACGCCACATTTCGGTCGCAGCTGGCAGCTTGCGGTGGACTGTGTCTGCCACACCTACGTGATACGCTCAGGATGCCGGGGGCAAGTCAAGTCAGCGTCCGCTTGTTGAGGTGCCATCGCCAGATCTGGGAGCGGTTGATGGGTGAGCTCGAGGAGTTCATCCGCAAGAACGACTACAGGTTCAGCGACGAGAGGCTGACGCCCCAGGAGAGCACGTCTTGGACCCGCGCCCTCAGCCTCCTCACGGGATACGACAAGGACGATAGCACTGCCTGAGGATGCGCGATCTTGTTACCGATAGCTCCCTGTTTGGGATCTCGGGCCGGGGTCTGGCGGAGGCTCGTTGTTCTCAGGAATCGGCAAGCGGATCGCAATTCGGGTGCCTGGGTTCTCCGGGTCATCCGACACGGGGCTAATGGCGTGAACCGTGCCCTGATGGGCCTCAGCAATGGCCTTCACCAACGCCAGCCCCAAACCCGTCCCCCCGTACTTGCGACGCGGACTCCCGTCCACCTGATAGAAGCGCTCGAATATCCGCTGGAGCTTCTCCTGGGGCACACCGATCCCGCTGTCCGTGACTGCCAACTCCGCGCAGCCGTCAACGATAGCGAGGTCGGCCCGTATCTCCCCACCAACGGGCGTGAACTTCAGTGAGTTGCCGATCAGGTTGTCGAGAACGCGTCGGATCTGCACGGGCACACCGTGGATCTCCACGGGCCTGTCCGGTAGGGTGCTTGCCAACGTCAAGCCCTGTTCCTGCGCCTGGGTGCGGAACTCGGTGACCGTGGTTTCCACGAGCGCACGAAGGTCTACGGTCTCCTTCGTCTCGACCTGTCGCTCCAGATGCCATAGCAGGGCGATGTCCTCGACCAGACTTCGCAGCATCCGGCTACGCCGGGTAATCACGCCGATCGCAGTAGCCTGCTCTTCCTCCAAGGGGCCGAGTTGTCCGCTGTCCAGCATCTCTGCGTAGCCCATCACGAGGGCTAAAGGCGTTCTCAGCTCATGGGAGATGTTCTGGATGAGCTCATCCTTGATCACATCAAGCTCTTCCTGGCGATGCAGTGCATTGGCCATTGCCTCCGCTTGCCGGGCAGCTCGCTCGTAGAATCGGGCATTCTGAATCGCCAGCGCGACTTGCACGCTCAAAGCCCGCACGAGCTCAGCGTCGGCTGCCGTGAAGCCGCTAGGACGCGAACTCGAGAACGACAGTGCACCGATGAACTCACCGTGCGCCTCAAGGGGCACGTCGAGTGCAGAGCGCATCTTGCTCTGTGTAGGCAGCACGGTCCCCTCTTCGAGTTCTCTGACCGATTCCCATTCCCGAAAGCGGGCCAATGGCATATCCACGTCTTTGCGATCCCAGTTTGTCAGCAACTTCGCGATTGCCGCGCCTTGAGAGACAAGCCTGATGTTCAGCTTTGTCAGCCGACTCTGCGACACGCCCTCAGCTGCCACCGCTGTTAGTCTCTGTGTGGCGCCATCCCACAGGTAGAGCAGGCTGATGTCCGCGTTCAGCGACCTACCAATCTCGCCGAGGGCCCGCGAGGCTACCTCCTGCAGCTGCAACGTCTCCGACAGCGTGTGAGATACGCGGTTTAGCGTGCGCAGGCGGTTCCGTTCCTCCTCGAGAGAGGAGATGAGGCGCAGATGCTGTAGCGTGGCAGCCACGTGGTCCGCGAAAAGACGCAAGTGACGAGCATCTTCGTCCGAGAAACGACCGCGCTGCTCTGCCTCGGCAACCAACAGGCCGATGAGTTGCCCGCGCACGATGAGTGGCGCGCCGACATACTCACGCGCGTCGCGGGGAGGGAAGGTGCCGCTATCGATGGGCAACAACTCGACGCTATTGACAACGGTCGATTGCCGCAATTCCACTATCTGACCGAACCCGGGAATCTCCTCGATGGGGATGCCGCGGGACACCATCTTGGGGATGGTCGCCGTATCGTTTCCTGCGTGGGCGTGCGCCTCGATCTGCAGGCTCGGATCCCTAAATAGGACTATATCGGCTGCATCACATGGGAGAATGCGCGCGACTTGCTGTGCCGCGTTGTTGAGCGCGTGCTGAACTGTCTGAGCCGTAGAGAGTGCCAGCCCCGCCTCCGAAAGGGCCTCCAGCCGGCTGCGCGATGCCTCGCGGGATGTCACATCAAGCACAGTCGCAATGACAGCCAGACGCTGCGCGTGGATCGTCCGAGCCCCGTACTCTTCGACATCGAAGGTTGTGCCGTTTTTCCTCAACCCGCGATACTGATAGTGGACGGAACGCACCTGGCCCAGAATGCGTCTCTGGACGTTGTCCCGGACGAGGTCCCGGCTCTCTGGTGCTGCCAGATCCGTGGGGCCGAGTCTGTCGATGATCTCGCCTGGGGACGCGTAGCCGAAAATGTCTGCAAAGGCGGGGTTCACATACCGGTAAAGGTCGTTCTGGATGAGGACGATGCCGGCCATGGAGTTTTCGGCAAGCCGTCGGAACCGCTCCTCGGAGATTCGAAGGGCGGATTCAGCTTGGTGCGTACGAGACTCCACCTCCATCGTCTCGATCGCGAAACCCAAATCATGCGCCAGTTCCTCGAGGATCTCGATTTCCTCGGCTTCCAAGCCTTCATCCGTATGCGAGCAGGCCACCAGCACGAATGTGCTGTTGTTGTTGACCCGTGCGGGGAACGCCGATGCCCGCCACGTCAGCGCCTCGCTCTTGTGGGGGAGCTCTGCTAACGGCTCGTGCACGACGTTTTCGTATACCTCAGCTGCGCGGATGGCGATATCGCGGAGGCGCGACATCGTCGCCGGTGGTATGGTTTCAGCACCGGCAGTTGAGGGGTCTGTCTGCACGATGTCCGCAGCGCTCTGGCTGGCGCCGCGAACGACCTCTCCGCGACGGTTGATCTCGCCCAGCCAGACCAGGTCGTAGCTGAGTTGGTCGCAGATGATGCGGCTGGCGTCGTTCAGTAGTTGTGTTCTGTCGTCGCGCACCCTCAGGATCGTCTGATTGACGCGACTTAGGGCGGTCAGGAGGCGGTTGATGCGTCGCAAGTATGCGTATGTCACGGCGTCTGGACTCACAGCTACCTCACGTGCATGTCTGTCTGGGTGGTCTATACCTGTGACAGAAGCCGCTCTGCGATGCGGTTGTGCTGGGCCGCGATTGTAGCCACGTCGAGCGTCGTGAGCTCTCCCTGATCGATGACCTGGACGCCGTTAATGATCGAGATGTCAACATCTTGCGGCGCACAGAAGAGCGTGGCTGCAACGGGGTCGTGGACCGCGGCACCAGCATAGGCCAGGCGATCAAGGCGGAAGCCGATGATATCCGCCGCTTTGCCAGGGGTGAGCTGCCCGATATCGTCTCGACCTAGCACCTCGGCGCCGCCTCGCGTGGCGAGCCAGAGAGACTCTTCGGCAGTGAGCCCGGCGGGCGTACCCATGACCCGCTGGAGGAGCATTGCCATGCGGGCTTCCGCTAGCATGTGGGAGCTGTCGTTGCTTGCAGAGCCGTCCACGCCGAGGGCGACGGGTACGCCCGCATCGACGTAAGCGCGCACAGGCGCGATGCCCGAAGCCAGTCGCATGTTGCTCGATGGGCAGTGGGCGATCCCCGTGTGCGTTGCGGCGAGTTGCGCGATCTCCTCTGGATTGACATGGACGCCGTGGGCGAACCAGACATCATCGCCTAACCAGCCCAACGACTCGGCATAGCCCACAGGACGCTTGCCCACTGTCGCGAGGCAGTATGTTTCCTCATCTCGGGTCTCCGCGAGGTGCGTGTGCAGCTGGACATTGTAGGCCCTAGCCAAGCGCGCGGACTCGCGCATCAGATCCTCGGTGACGGAGAACGGGGAGCACGGTGCCACAGCCACTCTCAGCATCGCGAACGGTGCAGCGTCGTGGTAGGTTTCGATGACGCGGCGGGTGTCCTTCACTATGTCGGACTCTGACTCCACAACTCGGTCAGGTGGCAGACCGCCCTGGCTCTCACCGCGACTCATCGAGCCGCGCGTGGCGTGGAAGCGTATGCCAATCTCCTGAGCGGCGCATATCTCGTCATCAAGGGTCACATCGTTGGGGTAAATATAGAGATGATCGGCAGCGGTTGTGCAACCCGATAGCATCAACTCAGCCAGTCCCACAAGGGCACTGGTGTAGATCGCCTCTGCATCGAGGTTCGCCCATATGGGATAGAGCGTCTTGAGCCAGGGAAAAAGCTCCGCGTCCTGGGCACCGGGAATGACACGCGTCAGCGTCTGGTAGAGGTGATGATGGGTATTCACAAGCCCCGGCATAAGCATCATGCCGCGAGCGTCGATCACGCGATCGGCGGACCTGCCAACGCTATCAGTTGGCGCAACCGCCTCGATCACATTGTCGCGAACCAGGATGGCAGCGTTGGCGACGCGACGGTGCTCGTCGTCCATTGTGAGGATGAGGTCGGCGTTCTTCAGCAGGAGTGTTCCCATGTCTCACGTCCTTCGAAGGGTCTGGTTATCTGAGATTCACCGATCGTTAGGTTAGTGTAGCACATTTCGTATTGGAGCGCAAACCAATGGCATAGAAGCCCTTCCCGCTCAAGCATAAATGAGTTGTGGGGAAGTGGACGGGCGTCGCGAGAGAGAGCTTTTTTTGCGATGAGGCTCCGGGGCTCCAGCTCGTCCCGTTGTGGAATCCTGTGCGCAGAGGATTGTGCTCTCGTGGCAGTGACTGCCTGCGTTCGTCCGTTTCCTATGGTATAGTAAGCCAAAGTTGGGCTGTTGACTGGGAGGGTTCTGATGAAACCACGCGCCTGGGGTGTCCTTGCGCTGTTCTGTCTTCTAGCACTCGCTGTCACGTCCGGCATGGCAAGAGCGGCGGTAGGGGTATCGTCGTCCATGAGTGCGAGCGGTGGAAGTGACCTCGCTTCACAGGCCGCTGGCCTTCTCGGGACACGTAACTCGGATCCACGCAGTCCGGCCGCCACCGGTGGTGATAGGCGTTGGCAAGTCAGATCTGTCTCAGCTGAGGATGGCGAACTGGTTGTCTGTCTCGAGGTTAGTGGCGAGGCCTTGGCCCAAGATGGCTGGCTGGGGATGGAAGCGGTGCAGGAAGAGGTGCGCCGCCCCCTCATGGGTCTGACTTGGCAAAGTCTGTCTGTGCAGGCGTGGGACCCGGCTAATGGGCGCTGCCGGCCTCTCTCGGACTTCGCCCCGCGGGAGCGGGTAGAGCCTGAGGATGCGATGGCGGCGGAGGCGATCCGCCAACTCGTGGCTTCTGATTCCAGAGCCATCGATCTGGCCTCAGCGGCGTCCTACCCAGCCTCGCTTGCGGGTAAGACCGTCTATGTGAGTGCTGGCCACGGATGGTACTGGACTGGCAGCCAGTGGCGAACGCAACGACCGGTCTATCAGGGCATCATCGAGGATCATAACAATGCTGAGGCGGTCACCCAGTTTCTGATTCCGTATCTAGAGAACGCCGGCGCGACTGTGGTGCCCGTGCGTGAACGCGACTGGGCCACGCAAGCCGCGATCGCCGACAATGACTACGGGCCACCAGTGTTCACCAAGACCGGGGTCTGGTTCACGGGCGGCAGTGGCTCGGGCTACGCTGGGGGCACCTATCAGTATGCGATCTCGACAGCCGGGAGCCCAAGCGCAATCGCGACCTGGACCCTACAGGTAGCCGAGCCGGGCGAGTATGCCGTCTATGCCTGGGTCTATCCTGGCAGCAACCGCGTTGCAGATGCGCACTACACTGTGAATCACGCTGGGGGCAGCAGCCTCGTAGTCCTGGACCAGCGGGTATTCCCCAATACCTGGCGATACCTTGGCACGTTTCCCTTCCATACGGGCGCTGCAACGGTCTCCCTCGACAATCGGACCATGTCCGGGGGCTCCTACGCGGTGATCGCCGATGCGGTGCGCCTCGGCGGGGGCACGTTTGGTACTTTCGATGGCATATCGGCCCGCACGACGCTGCCCATCAATCCGGACAATCCCACACCGATACCCAGCATCGCGCCGATGAAGCCGTGGTGGGAAGCCAGCGCCTTCTACTGGAGCCAATGGTCCGGGCTAGACCCCTATGACTGGAGCTACTACAACGACGTGGTTGCCCGCCCGATCTTTGCCCGCTGGCACCAGCGCAGTAACCCCGGCGATGCGGTCTACATCTCCTGGCATACGAATGGCTATAACGGAGACAATACAACAGTACGAGGCACGGTCACCTATGTTCACAACGGGGACACCTATCCACGTACTGACGGCAGCCTCGCGCTTCAGGCGGCTGTACACGACGAGCTCATCCGCGATATCCGTGCGGGTTGGGACAGCGGTTGGACCGATCGGGGAAAAGGCCAACTGAACCTGGGCGAACTCCGGATGCTCTGGGACCCGGCTGTGGCTACGGCCAGAATCCCGGGAGTCCTCCTGGAGATTGCGTATCACGATAATTACGAGGACGCCCTGGCACTTAAGGATCCAAGCTTCAATCGGCTAGCCGCTAGAGCCGTCTACCAGGGCATCGTGGCATACTTCGAGGCGCTCGACGGTCGCGACCTCACGTTGTTGCCCGAACCTCCTACGCATCTTCGCGTGCTCAACGCCGGCGGCGGCGCTCTGGATGTCACCTGGAGTCCTTCGCTTACAGACGGTCAGGGGCTGCGCGGCGACCCGGCGACGGGCTACCACGTCTACACCAGTCCCGACGGATTGGCTTGGGGACCTGCCCAGCTCGTGGCTACTACGCACACTACCTTGGCGGGGCTTACCCTCGGGGAGATCGTGTACGTGAAGGTGACAGCGATCAACAACGGTGGCGAGTCCTTTCCCTCCGAAACACTCGGCGCTAGGGTAGGGGAGCCTCGCCTGTTGATCGTCTCTGGGTTCGACAAACTCAACCAGTTCGGGCTGGTCTACGAGTATGATCCCGTTGAGCACGGGAATCTGAGGATGTGGCTGGATCAGATGAACAGCCAAGATTACGTCGTGCACCACGGTGAAGCCGTGCCCACGGAAATGGCCTGGGATAGCGCCGGTAACGAGGCGGTGGCTGCTGGTTCGGTGGCACTTGCGTCGTACGACGTTGTTGACTGGCTACTCGGGGAGGAGACGACATCGGTCGACGGCACGCTGAATGCCGCGGAGCGCGCAGTCCTGAGTGCCTATCTTGGCCTCCATCGCGGGCTGCTGATCAGTGGATCGGAGTTGGGTTGGGAGCTGGTGGAACAGGGCAGCGCTCCCGCCTTTCTGAGGGAGGTGCTGCACACGGAGTACGTTGCAGATGACGCCGGCACCTACAACGTCAGGCCGACCTATGATGGTGTCTTTGCCGGCCTCGGCGATCTGGGTTTCGATGCGCCAGGCGAGTATAGCGTCGACTACCCAGATATCTACGCGCCGCGCGATGGCGCGGCAATCGCGATGCGTTATGTGGGCGGAGAGGGCGACGGTCAGGGGGCGGCTGTGCAATACGCCAACGGGTGCCAGCGTATCATCAACTTAGGTTTCCCGTTCGAGACGCTTAGAGAGGATATGCGACTTGCTGTGATGGCTAAGGCTTTGGCGTTCTTGGGGGCATGCGTTCAGGCTGACACTATGATCGATCTCCCTCAAGATGGTGCCGCGTACACCGCCATGGCCACAGCAACTGGGAGAGCCGTAGGCGTGAACCTGACAGCAGTATGGCTGCAGCTGGCCTGGGACAACGGCGGGGTTGCCCAGGATGAAGTCTATTGGGCCGGGGCCTCGTGGACGCCCTCCGCAGTGTGGTTCCCTGCTCTTGGCACCACAGCTTGGTCTTACGCTTTGCCGGCTCTTGATGAGGGTCTGTATCGCCTCCGGGCCTACGTCGAGGGACAAGAGGTCGACCCAACGCCGGCCCAGGCTGTTTTCGCGATCGACCGAACGGCGCCACTTAGGCCAACCATTTTGGCGCCTACGAACGGAATGACCGTTACCGGTCCCGCTATCGATCTGGTGTGGACTGTCCCCGACGATTCCGGATCGGCGGTGTACTTCGAGGTTGACATAGATGGCAGGCTCATCTCAACCGGCGGCTGTCCATACCGGGTGACGCCGAGCCTGGGGCCTGGTCTTCATTGGTGGCGGCTTCGGGCAGTGGATGCGGCAGGTAACGCCAGCGCGTGGTCCGACTGGGCTTACTTCAGCGTGGAGGTGGAACGCGTGTTTCTGCCTGTGGCGCTGCACCACTGACGACAATTGGTGAGGCAACCGCGACCAGCAATAGCCCTGATTGCCGGTCGGGGTAAGCCAACTCGAGGACTGTCTAGGTCGCCCCTACGAGCCCTGCATCTGCGGTACCTTCGACCAGTCCCAGAGCCAATAGGCGAGGCCACCCCAGGGCTGGAAGTGACCGAATAGCATCAAGAGATCGTGCGTTGTCGCCTGTGGGCCGTCCCCAGTTGCGTAACTGAGCCTGCGGATTGCGGCCTCATTGGTTGGAATATGGTCATAGCGGCCCAAGCTCAGCAATAGCAGACTAAGGGCCGCTGAGGATAGATGAAAGTGCGATGACAGGGCCGTTTCTAGCTCGTCAAGCGAGCTACGATGCCGCCCAAGCATTTCGATCCGTGTCTTGTGAAGCTCGAAGACAGCGGCGATGGTCCTTACCTGTTCCGCAAGCTCTAGCCCGAAGAGCTCGATGAGAAGATCGGTACCCATCAAGACACGTTCCGCATCAGGAAACGCGTGAAGGGTGGGGTTACGGGGTAGGGCGACACCCAAGTGATCGACAAGGCGGGCTACCTGGGAAAAGTGGGGTTCCCCTCGAGCGTCCCAAGTAGCCAGGGCGGCGGTCAACACGTCCTCAAAGAAGGTGGTGCCGCGGAGAAGGCGCGCGCCATTCCGGCGTACCGACCGCAGCCCTTCGGTGTGGAAGGCCGCTCGTAGGAAGGGCTGAAGGCTCTCGTCAAGCCGCAGCATTCGCCAAACCTTCTGGCTGGCTTCTTCGACCTGCGCACCGGAGAGGGGCGGGTCGGCTTGCACCACCAGACCTGATGGCGCCTGGTAGATGTCTAGCTTCACTGGAGTACCGCCAAGATCTTCGACGCGGTAGAGGTGATCTCCCATCGTCTTGCCGTGCAGTGATGGGATGAGGAGCCATCCAGACCGACGGATGACCTCTCGGAGCGAGAACGTTTCAGGTACCGACAGTAACCAGTGCATTGCATCCCCCGCTTGTGTCCCTAGCATACCACGAGTGGTCCAATGCGGGGTTTCGAGCTAGTTACAGATTGGTTAATCGGTCGAGCATGGGGTTGGTATTCGGTTAGCGCCAGCGCTCACGTACTGCGACGCATAGGGGCGCCCGGTACCGGGCGCCCCTATGCGTCGCGGGTGTCCTGTGATGGAAATGGCGCGGGATCTCTACTTTAGGCCAGCCAGCTCCAGGCCAGCATCAAGGACAGGAGCGACCAGGTGCTTGTCTGTGAGCTCGCAGTAGACACGGACGATGGGTTCGGTCCCTGAGAAGCGCACAAGGAGCCAGCCTGTCTCCCCGAGCTCGTATTTGTAGCCATCCACGGTCACGCGCCCTGTCACCGGGACGCCGGCGATCTCTTGGGGTTCGGCCGCGTCCAGTCGCGCCCGAGCCTCTGGTCGCTTCTCCGAGGGGAAACGGGTATCGATGCGATCATAGTAGTAGGACTGCCCCAGTGTCTCGAAGAGCATCTGAAGGAGTTGAGAAGGTGTCTTGCCTGTCTGGAGCATGAAGTCAAGGAAGTAGAGGTTGCCGAGGATACCATCTCGCTCCGGTACATTACCGCGGAATGCATAGCCACCGCTCTCCTCACCACCGATCAGCGCGTCGACCTCCATAACCTTTGGAGCCACGTACTTGAAGCCGACGCCTGTCTCATAGATCGGGACATTGTACCGCTCCGCCAGGCGATTGAGCATCTGGGTTGTGGAAATGGTCTTCACAATGGGCCCGCGCTCCCCTCGCACCTCGAGGAGATAGTAGGCCAACAGCCCAAATACGCGAAGCTGATCGATGTAGATACCGTGCTCGTCACCGATGCCCATGCGATCAGCGTCTCCATCGTTGATCAGCAGGACATCGGCGCCCAGTTCCAACGTCTTTGCCAGCCCGGCGTTGATGTTCGGTTCGATGGGCTCTGGGCGATTCATGTCGGGAAAGAGCGGGTTGCGTTCCGAGTGGATCTCCCAAATCGTGTTGTTGCCACCACTCAGCAGATGCGGAAACCATCCGACAGCATTGCCCCACATGGGGTCTACCAGGACACGGTGCCCAGCGTTCCTCAACGCTTCCAGATCCACCAGCTCACCAAGGTGTGAGATGTAGGCGGGGTTGGGATCCCATCGTGTGATCAGGCCCTTGGCCTCCGCATCGGCTACCGGCACGCGCGCTGCCGCTTCTTCGGTGTCGGGGATGTACCCCTCGATCTCCTTGAGTCCTTCGGGCGCGATAGCACCACCGTTTGGGTCGCGAACCTTGAAACCGTTATCGGTTGGTGGATTGTGGCTTGCAGTGATGTTAATGGCGCCACCTGTCTCACGTTCGACTGCCGTGTAGCTGATGACTGGGGTAGGGGAGTTGGCTGCGGTCAGCCACACTTGGATGCCGTTGCCAGCCATGACCTCGGCCGCAGCCTCGGCGAATAGGTCCGACATGAATCGACGGTCGTAGCCGACCACGATTCCACGGTCGGCGAGGTCGTGTTGTTTGAGATACTCCGCAAAGCCCTGCGTAACGCGTCGAACATTCGCGAATGTGTAGTCTTCAGCGATTCTGGCGCGCCATCCATCGGTCCCGAACGTTATCTTACCCATCTGTGCCGCTCCTTTCCCTTCTTGTTCCGTCGCTTTGTCGTAGTTGCCTAGAGGCCGTGCTCTTCTTTCAGGAGAGCGATGTCGGCATCGACCATCATCTGGATGAGCTCCTGGAAGCTGACATCGGGTTCCCAGCCGAGGATGCGCCTGGCCTTGGCGGGATTCGAGACGAGGAGATCGACCTCTGCTGGGCGCATGAACCTCGGATCCTGAACCACGTAGTCCTCCCACGCAAGGTCGACGTGTGAGAACGCGGCCTCACAGAGTTCTTGTACGGAATGGGGGGTGCCTGTGCCAACAACGTAGTCATCTGGATTATCTTGCTGGAGCATGAGCCACATGGCACGCACATAGTCACCGGCAAATCCCCAATCGCGTTTGGCGTCAAGATTTCCCAACGCCACATGGTTGGCTAGGCCCAGTTTGATCTTTGCCACGTTGTATGTGATCTTGCGTGTGACGAACTCAAGGCCGCGGCGGGGGCTCTCGTGGTTGAAGAGGATACCTGAGCAGGCGAAGAGGTCGTACGATTCCCTGTAGTTGACCGTGATCCAGTGTCCGTACACCTTTGCGATGCCATAGGGGGAGCGTGGATAGAAGGGCGTGCTCTCTGTCTGTGGGACCTCCCGAACCTTGCCGAACATCTCTGAGGAACTCGCCTGGTAGAATCGGATCTCCGGGTCGACTGTGCGGATTGCCTCAAGAACCCGGGTAACGCCAAGCCCGGTCACGTTTCCGGTGAACACGGGCTGATTCCACGACGTCGGGACGAAGGACTGCGCAGCCAGATTGTAGATCTCGTCCGGCCTGCTGTCCCGCAGAATCGTCATCAGTGATCCCTGGTCGAGAAGATCGCCGGACACGAGGCTGATCTTGTCCTGGATGTGCTGGATTCTGGAGAAGTTGATGGTGCTGGTCCGGCGGACCATGCCGGTTACCTCGTAGCCCTCACTGAGAAGGAACTCTGCGAGATAGGAACCGTCCTGTCCCGTGATCCCGGTGATCAGGGCACGTGGTTTGCTCATGTCATTGTCTCCTTGCTTCAGGGTCTGACGCCTGCCGAGCGAAGCTGCTCCCACCCATCAGGCCACAGGATGGACTCACAGAGCCTGACTGCGGGTCTGCTCCCGCCACTCGGCGAGGACGTCGCGGATCGTCTGCTCCATCGCGATCTGAGGTAGCCATCCCGTATCGGCGCGGAGCTTACTTGCATCTCCATAGATCACGGGAATGTCGGCTGGTCTGTAGCGTTCAGGATCGACCTCGACAGCGATATCTACTGCTGCCAGAGAGCGCAGCTGGTCGACGATAGACTGTATGGTTTGTGGGTGACCGGACGCCACGTTGTAGACCTCGCCAGGCTGCCCGCTTGCCAGTACCAGCCGGTAAGCACGCACAACATCCCGCACATCGGTGAAATCGCGAGCTGGTGCGAGGTTGCCCACGCGCAGGACTGGGTCACGTTGGCCGGCCTCGATCTCGGCGATCTGGTTAGCGAACGCAGGGAGCGCAAACCTAGGTGACTGTCCCGGCCCCACGTGGTTGAAAGGCCGCACCCTCACCACGGGCAGGCCATAGCTCACGAAGTACTGGTAGCCCATCACGTCCTGGGTGACCTTGCTGACGCTGTAGGGGTTCTCCGGACGCAGCGGATGGTCTTCAGTCAACGGCAGGCTATCCTCATCTGCCCTACCGTATTCCTCACCCGAACCGATGATCAGTATCCGCGGTTGCTGGCCTAAGTCGACGGCAGCTTCGAGCAGGTTCAGCTGGCCCAGGATGTTGTTCTGCAGCGTGGCCCACGGGTCGCTGTACGCTGTTGGCACGTGGGACTGCGCGGCGAGGTGGACGATATAGTCAGGCTCAGTCTCTGCGAGTTTGGCCTTGACATCACCGGCATCACGCAGGTCCAACAGAAAGAGCGATTCGCGCGGACTGGGTGCGGGATCGGCGGGGGCGTCTGGATACGCGGTGCCGTAGATGTCCCAGTCAGTGGCAGCCAAAAGGTGGCGCCGGAGGTGGTTGCCAACGAAGCCGGTCGCGCCGGTGATCAACACGCGCATGCACGCTCCCTGGAAGGGTCGGTCTGGTCCTGACGACGATCAACGCCAATTATAGCCGACATATGCCCCAGGCAAAGAAGCGCCGTGCTCGGCGCCTTCGTCGCATCCAGACGGAGCCGTGTGCGAGCGATGCAGCGCCCTAGCGCCAATCGAGCCTCGTCACGCCACCCTCATCGGTGATCACCTCTACATTTCCTGACGGCAGCTCCAGCCAGTGGACATCGCCATAGGCAATGAAGCCGACTCCCGAGCCATCCGGACCCCAGAGCCAAGCCGGTAACTCCAGGCCTCCCTCTGCAGGCCCGTATATCTGGCGCTGACCCGAGCCGTCACGGTCAGTAAGGTAGAGGTTGTAGCGGCTCGTGGCACTCAGGTACGGCACGATGGCCCGACCAAAGAGCAGTGACTGCCCGTCCGGGGAGAACTCGGGTGAGGCCCACATACCGACTTCCACCGCCAACGTTGCGCTGTAGCCATCAACGACGGAGATCTGGACCAAGTTGAAGACCGGGCTCTCCTCGGGGTTCTCTGAGCTATCCGGGATGTGCACACCGGTGGCTAGGAAGCTGCTATCGGGGCTCCACGCGATGTCAGGGTTCCAGCTCCAGCTGCTGAAGGTACGAAAGGCAGGGAACCGCAGCAACTCGTCCGCAATGCCTTGTGTGATATCAACGACGCCGACAGATTCAGGGCGGCTATAGGCCAGGAGCTCACCATTCGGTGACCAAGCGTAGCGGGTGCCCCACCAACCATAACCCCCGCCGGCCTCGGCCTCGAGCACCTCTCGCCTTGACACCAGCGTGTTCCGGGTTGTCACGGCGGCTCGCCAAAGGTCGTTCTGGCCACGCCAACCCGGCGCCTGTTCTCGCACTTCGGCTGTGGTCCAAGCGATGGCATCACCATCCGGTGCCCAGTCGGCCCAAAGCAGGTTCGCCGCGCCCAGTGGGACAGGGTTCGGTGAAGCTTCCGTGGTGCGCACCAGCCACAGGTCATTGAGGTAGTCTGTCTCCGTTGCCGTCCGCGTGAAGAGGAGCCGGTCGCCGTCAGGGGAAAGCGCGAAGACACGACCATCTAGGTCTCCTAGGTTGGTCAAGCGGCGTGCGTGGAAAGAACTATCCCGGATCAGCCAAGCATCCTGGTTGCTTAGATAGGCCAGTGTGCCCGTGATCGGCACGTTCTCCGGTGCACCTCTGGTACCGACTAACCTGATCTCGTCCCGGGGCTCCTGGACGAGCACCTCGCGCACCAGGGCACGATCAACTTCGGTGCCATCTTCGAACGTGATGCGATAGTGGCGCTCTATCACACCAGGCTGCCCGGACTGGAGGAGCCGTGACTCGCCCACGCGCAGGGCTGCACCGCCTTGTTGGCCTGCGTCGCGGACCACCTGCCTTCCGAAGGGCACTGTCTGTGTGATCACCTCAGTCTCCTGACTGACCCGGAGTACGGTCACGGTCATCGACGGCAGCACTAGGGACGTTTCAGCAGGTGTGACACGGTCTAGCTCATCAAGGACGACGCCGGTCTCGTTGAGAAGATCGCGCACCGTCGTCGCCTGGGTCTGGATCATGCGCTCATCGCCATCGGCGATTAGCCTCACCACGCGGTCGGGCGCGGCGATGGGCGGAGCGCTGGTGCAGGCGCTGTTGTAGATCACGATCAGCAAACACAGCAGCAGCAGCAGCCGGCATCGAGCTCGAGCGCTGTTCGCGCCAGATGGAGTTGGTAACCGTTTCATAAGTCGCCTCGCCCCAGCAACCATACGCCGAACATAGATCACTCCTGGGCTACCCGGCGCCAAGTGAAGTCGTGAGCGCCGGAAAGCAAACCCTCCACGTTCCACAGGGACGCTGTGTAGGGCACTCCCAGGCGTAGGGCCTCTCCGTCACGACCCAGTGTCAGGAAGACCTCGCCACCGGCACCCCACAGTACCTTTGTCGGCTGCTCGGGCAACAGCGCCACACCGCGGAGTGCAGCCTGGGCATCGAGGGCATAGATGCCGGACGCGATGCCGGGCCCAGCATCCTGCAGGAAGGCAACTACGCCACCCAAGGCAGATGCGCCGGGCCCTGCTAGTGGCGATGCCGGGCGCAGAGCCAATGACTGTGCCTCGCATATGCGGTTCTCCGGCAATACCGCCACGGCCCCTGTCACGAGGTCCGCGGTAGATACGGACGCAATGCATCCCTGGTCTTCAGAACGCCAGGCCAGCCAAAGCTTGTCACCATCTGAGGAAGGCACCCAGCTGACGGACGCATCACAGGGTTCAGCGCAGATTGGTTGGAAGCTGATCTGCGCACGATCCGCCCCAATAGAGAGCAAAGCATACGCCGGTGCCAGGTCGCTGTCAACAACCTCGTGTTGCGCCAGCAGCAGCCATCGTCCATCGGGAGACCATGAATGAAGATGCATCGGTCCTTCCGGCCTCAGCGCAAGATAGGAGGGACCGTCTCCTGCCGGTTGGTCAGCAGCTCGTTCTAGGAGCCAAACGCCCTCCCCATCGGCAACGGCGATGCGGGACTCATCCGGCGCGATCAAAAAACCCGCACATGGACGACCGGGCGCGCCGGCACACGTCCCAAGTGTCCTTTGTCGTAATGTAGGTGACATTACGTCGACCGAGAAGATCATACCACTGCCGCCTGTGGGCAGGGCCGGACCAGGATCAATCTGGACACCCCAACCTAGATAGATAAGCTCCTGGGCGTTGTCCACCAATGATACATAACTGCCATTGGCATCGATGGTGCGTCCAGCCGTCGGGACGACGGTCTGCTTCTGTAGTGCCCGATCGAACACACTGACCTGGCCTCTCTGCGATAGGGTTGTTACATAGCGCCGATTGGCGCTGACTTGGTAGCTGCTGAAACCATAATCCGCGTTGGGTTCTGCAGCCGATGGCGTGTCAGACGATAGTGTCTCCTCGGCCAGTCCTCCCTCTGCGAGACAGACCCACAGTCTACCCTCGCGTAAGAAGTAAAGGTCAGCCGGAGAAGGTGGGCACGCATCAGCTGGTGTCGCATCGCCGCCGAGGATTAGTCCGGGCGGGAGCGTTGGGGTGGGCGTCGGCGTGATGGTCGGCGTCGCCGTTGGCGTCGATGTGGGAATTGGGGTTGGCGTGGCCGTGGGCAGGATCGGTGTCCGTGTGGCAGTCGGCGTCGCCTCGGGCATACTGGGCTGGCAAGAGAGCATGAGAAACGCCAACGCGATGAGCACTATGGCTGACCAGATCCGTTGTCGGGGAGGCAGCTTCCTCCGCGCCAACCGATGCTGCTCTGCGGATGGCCTGTCACCCTTGGATCTACAGAGGAGTCTCATCGCCTTGGGGATGTGAAGGATATCCAGGCCCGCGCCTCCGCCTCAGTCTGGACTTCGCCCGCAGCCTGCGCCTCACGGAGGGACGCCAAGGCCTCGCCCAACTCGGGTCCTTGCGGGAATCCGATCTGGAGCAGATCCGTTCCTGTCAGCAACGGCGCGGGATCAACGATCTCGTCCCGCCGGCGGAAGTAGGCTATCAGTACTGCGCGCAATCGAAGGAGGTGGGCGTGCCACGCCTCCATCGACAACGGCTCGGCGGTGTTGACCAGCGTCTTGGCCAGGGAGAGCAGGGCAGTCATCACCCCAGCATCCGCGGTGACCTGGAAGTAACGGTACAGCGCACGCCGCGAATCGGCATCATCGAGGGATGGCCTATCCGGCAACGCAGGGAAACGCCACACATCTCGCACTGTTGCTGTTACAAAGGCACAGGCGCGTGCCGGAAAGCGGAGCTTCGCAAGCCGTGCCTCAGCGTTTGCCGCGTTCAGACGGCTTGCCTCGACCCCGCGATGATGAGCCAAAAAGAGAGCGCACCACGGCGCAAGGTCGCCGCGGGTTAGGCCGGCACCGAGGTGCCCCGATAGGTAAGCAGCCAAGTCCTGACGGAAGTCA
>JAFGNI010000122.1 GCA_016927095.1 Anaerolineae bacterium
GGCTGTCGCCCAGCGGATGCGCGCGCTGGCCGCTGAGCAGGATACTTAGTGGGTCAGTTGCCACGGACATCGCCATGGGGGCAGTGCGCTCCACCTGCCAGGCAGTGGCGCCGACTGCCGGTGGGGGGGCACTTGGTCCGGCAGACCGGGCAGCCACAGGAGGATGACATAGAGATGGTGCGGCGCGACGTCAGGCCGGCGCGCAAACCGGCACAAACATCGCCAACGTTCGCGCGCACATAGTGGCGCTGCGCATACCAACTGACCCACTAGTGTCTCTGTTCTTGATAGGTCCCGCGCCTTACTCTTTGCAGTTGGCCCTACGCGGGGCTCTCTCCAAGCTGTCTAGCCATGCTTGTGTGCAAGGCGGACGAGCCAGGTACCGAGGCCGTTGGCAGGCACGATGATCGAGATCGCGCCCTCCTGCGCGGCGACCGTCTCGCCTACGGGCCGCTCCATGAGATCGAGCGGCTGTGCCGACTGCACGGTGCCCAAGACCTCCGCGCAGGTCAGCTCCGCCACGGCGGGCGCGGCGGTCGAATTGGTCAGCCTGATCACCAACCCCTCGCCCGACTCGGCCCACTTGAGGCCGCTGAGTGCCACATCTTCTCCACTCAGACGTACCAGGCTCTCGGTCGCGGGTAGCTTTCCGTCGTGCACGCCCGTGCCGATCACCAGGAGAGGCTTTTCGTGCGCCCCGGCCTTGGCCGACAGCGTCGCATCGGAGACGGTTGCATCCGTCGCCAGTAGCGCCAACCGCACCAAGTGCTTGTCGACGTCGGGCAGGTAGTCCGGGTCGTAGCTGGAACGGACCAGGTTCAGACGGAGCGTCGATCCCTCGACGGCGTGACCGTGTTTGCAGTCATTGAAGAGGACGACGGCGGCTTGCCCTTCTCCGGTCTTGCCCGAGAGCTTGGCCCACCGCAGCGCCGGGACTTCCTTGTCCGGAGCCGTCTGCCGGTCCAGCGCGCCAAACGGGATCTCGTAGCGTGCCGTGACATCCTGCAAAGTTGTGGGCACAGCCAGCCGCAGGTTCGGTATGCCCCTCTCGGGACTGCCGCGCTCGAACCAGTCGATCTCCAGCGCGATGTGCAATGCAGCATCGCCCACGTGGAGCGCATACCGTGCCGTGATCGTGGATGCGCGGACCGTATAGGTCAGGACGAGCTCTGCCAGGTAGGGGCCGTTTGCGCTCGCCTCAACGCGCACAAGGGCCGGATGCTCCGGCACGCCGCTGTTATCGATCAGCCACGCGGACATCGGATGGGGGCGCTCCACGCTGAACTCGAACCCCAAACCGCCGGGGGTTGCATCGATGCGTTCCTCGCCGGTTGCCTTGATGCGGAAGGAGACGATCCGCCCTGTCTTCTGGTCGAAAGCGACCGAGACCAGATCATTCTCCATCCCGATAGCGTCGCGCTCTACCAGCGAATAGGGACAATGGTGTTGGTGACTGGTGAGCCATGCCCCGCGCTTGGCAGGCGGTGGGTCCATACTTTCGCGCAGCGCGACCGTGGTGTAGCCCAACGCCGGCACCGTGACCGGCACCGCCACCGTCTGGTTCTGGTGGCCCCATTCGGCGCCCTTCCCGATACCTTGCACCGCCAGGCGCTCTCCCTCGGCGTCACGCGCTTCAAAGGCGATATTGTGAAAGGAAACCGGTGTGCCGGGAGGTTCCCGGTCCCAGAGGGTGAGACGCACCACCTCGCGCCGTTCTGCCGGCGTCGGGTTGAAGATCACGAAGGGTCGCCTGCGGTCAACGCCGCCGCTTGGAAACGTCCCATGCCTGTCGGCGAGGCTGATATGCCCCTCGTCGGCGCGAATTCCGGCGCCGCCCCCCTGCCCGCCGGGCGTGAAGAGGGCCGGGACGTCGGGGGAGGCTTCGACGGACCCGCAGACGGCGGCGGTGTCGACGGCGTCCGCGACATGTCGCAATGCTCGGGTTGTCAGCACCGCGGTGCTGGCAGCCGTCTCCTGAAAGAGCCCGTGCGCATAAGTGCGGGTGTCCCGCACGCCCGATCCCGGCAGGATGTCGTGGAAGTGGGAGAAGAGCGTCCGCTGCCAATCCTCCACCAGCCTCTCTGTGGGATAGGGGGCACCGGTTACCAGCCGGTCGGCGGCAGCTGCGAATTCGGCGTCGGCTAAGCGTGCCTCAGCGAGACGGTTGGCGCGCTTGATCAGGGATTGGGTCGTGTAGCACCCGGCGAACTCTGTATTCAGCTCGCCGCGGAGCACGGGTAGGTCGCCTCCCTGCTTTTCCAGAGCCTCATAGAAGGTCCGCGTCGGTGAGAAGACCAGTGTGGGGAAGACGGGCCACGTGCGCATCTCGCGCGCGGCAAGCAGGTCTCGCCGCGTCGGGCCACCCCCGTGATCGCCGACCCCGTAGACCAGCATGGCGAACTCAAGCCCCACCGACCGCTGCATCGCCGCCATGACCTCGATGATGGTGTCAGGATGGATGGTGCCGTTATAGCCGCGTTTCTGGTCATTGCGCACCAGAACCCGCGACCCATCCGGACCCTCCCACCAGAAGGCCTCGGGGACGGGCTGTTGATCATTCCCCGGACGGTGCATGTACAGATAACGGATCTCGCCCTGGCGCAGGTAGGTGGGCACGGTTGCGGCGTGACCGAAGGTGTCGGGCGACCAGTCAATCTGCACGTCCTCGGGCACCAGGTCGAAGAGGCGCGCCATATAGGCCCGCGTGGTGAGCACATGCCGGCAGAGGGCCTCCCCGCTCACCATGTTCTTGTCGGACTCTACCCAGTGGCTCGCCGTCACCTCCCAACGTCCCTCTTGCACAAAGTGCGCGATGCGTGGCAGCAGCTCGGGCGCGTGCTTCTCGACGATGGCGTAGACGCTGCCCTGGCTCTGTGAGAAATGGAACTCAGGGAACGTCTCCAGCAGGTCCAGCATCGTCCGGAAGGTGTCGAGCGTGACCGAGACCGTCTCGGGCCACGACCACATCCAGTTCATGTCGATATGGGCGTGGCCGGCCAGATAGAGCGTCCGCGCCTTGGCCGCTTCCGATAGCGGTGCCAGGATGGATTCGGTCTCCGCGACCAGGCCGGGCCAATCGACGGGCGCGGCGGTCAAGGCTGTGGCAACAGCGTCCTTGGCCTGCGCGATGGACGCTTGCCATGCGCCGCCTCGTTCGCTATCCGTCGCCGCCAGATGCTCGGCAAACCGGATCTGCGACCGAATCTGGACCCAATCTGCCTCCCGCCACATAGCGTTCACCTGCATCATGCGTTCCAACTGCATCATGTTCATCATTGCCTCCACTGAATAGGTTAAAATGCCACCCCGTAGACGTCTGCGTCCGCGAATTCGAAGCGCAGCCGGACGGGGTCGTGCTGGAATCCGCTGGTGTCACGGTCTCGCCACCTTAGGATGTGGACCCCGTCGCCGCCCCGGACGGGGAGGCTGTCTCCCAAATGATAGCCCTCGCGCTTGCGCCCCCAGGCGTCGCACAGCTCGGCGCGCAGCCATCCGCGCACATCGGCGTCCACCTGGATGTGTGGCGCCTGCGGAAAGAACACCGGTGTCAGAAAGCCACCCGGCACGTGGTCGGCGCGCAGACCGACAAAGCGGTGCTTGGGCCAGCTTGCCGCCATGATGCAGCTCGGCGGCAGCGCCGGGTTCCGGCTCTGGTTGTGCTTGCGGGCCGTGCCGGTGTAAAGGCACAGCCAGCTGTCGCCCCGGTCAATCCAGGCATTGGGTGGGTAGATACCTTCCGCATCGCGCCCGCCCGGTTCGCGGGGAATGAAGCCACCCCGCAGAGGGCGCTCCCACCGGCGACCGTCACGGCTGAAGACCAGCTCGAGATCCTGCGTCTGCTGGGCGCTCTCGACCCGGTAGTGGCCCAGCGAGCCTATCAGCCAATCCTCGTGGTACTGGACGGCAAGGTGATAGAACTGCTGGTCCCAGGGGTCGCGGTTGTCGGCCTGGATGACCAGCTCCGGCGCGCTCCAGGCGAGGCCGTCGGCGCTGGCGCGACGCTGGATCATACGGTTACACTGCGGCGCATTGTCCTCGTCGACTCGGCGCTCGGGGATGGCCTCGAGCAACCACTGCGAGAACTGCTCATAGCACTGCAGTCTCGGGTTCCAGTAGATGAAGTTGGCGTCATTGGTGCGCCGTGCCTTCTCCACCAGGCGCGCTGCATCACACAGACCCGCTGTGTCGCCGAGCCAGTGCGAGGTCAGAGCCGGTTGGTCGTAGTCCGGTACATGCCAGCGTAGGCCGTCCTCGCTCTCGGCAACGGTGTAAAGGTAGGGGATGCGACCCCAGCCGTGCTGGTGATGCCAGTAGACCATGCGCCACCGTCCGTCGGGCAGTCGCAAGACCTGCGGCTGGGCCACCTGGTTCTGCCGGCTCAGCTCGCCCTCGAGCACAATGCCCCGGCTATCAGCCAATTCCGCGCCGGGAACCCCCGTTAGGACGATACGGTTGGTGTTGTGTCCCCGCCAATATTCCTGCCCGAGCGGCAGGCGCTGCCAGGTCATGCCGTCGGTCGACTCGGCCACGGCCAGGCGCATATACTCGGCGTTGACGGCGGTGTAGTAGAGCCGGTAACGCCCATCGTCAAGGCCGATCACCGTGCTGCAGAATGAAGCGACCCCGCTGCCCTGCTCCCAAGGCGCATCGCCCTCCAGGACAACACCGTGCTTCGTCACCGGCGCATAGACATAGTGGATGTTGCGCGCGTGGTCGGGAAGCGCCTCGGCAAAGAAGTACAGCCGGCGGCTGGTTTCGTAGGCCGGCAGGGCCGTCGTGGTGGCCAATTGCCAGCCATCCATTTCCCGATTCATCGCGTCATCTCCTCTGGTGTCCGCACCAGGCAGACGTCATTGTGACCGGCCTCGTCGCGGCGGCAGAAGATGATCTGGCGCCCGTCGGGGCTGAAGGTCGGATGGGGATGGTACAAGGTGTTGGCCCGGTTGAAGTAGATGTGGCGGTTGTTGCCGGCACCGCCGGTCACCGCATCGTGCGCCTGCTGCGCCGGCGCGTCGATCCACGCGCCGACGGGCCAAGATGCCGTGTCCTTGGGCGTGCGGTTGGCCTCCCTCATGGTTGGATCACCTTTCTCTGGAGGAGCCAGGGCTATCGCATTTGAGTCTACAAGGACGTTTATCTGTCATTCAGAGCGGGTCCTGCGGTCAGCACTGTTGGCAGACCTCGCCAGCGAAGAATCTCCGGCTCCAATGCACGCCCGGACTCGAGGCGGGAGATCCATTCGGCCTGCCCGCCCATTTCCGAGAGTCTCCACTGTCTTGGCGCTAGGTTGCCTCGCTCGTAGCGTGTGCGACCGGTCGTTCGGACTTGAGCACGATGATGGTGTCCGGTGCCTGTCGGTCCCCAGGTGCTACGCGGATGCGCACGCCATCCTCCATTACGTCGACTTCTGCTGAATCACAGGTCAGTCCGTGACCCGACATCACCGTCTCCGGGAGTTGGGGCAACACGACCTCATCTTCCTCCCAGTCCAGGACGTGGACGTAGACGCGGTTGTTGCGGTAGGTGGTCCCGCCCCAACGCGCCACGGGGTAGGGGCCGCCGCGCGTCGCATAGATACTCTCACCATACGCGTCCAGCCATTCGCCCACCTGGCGCAGGCGGGCCACCTGGCGCGCTTCGATCTCGCCATCCGGCTTAGGTCCCACGTTCAGCAGAAGATTGCCGTCGCGTATGGCGCAGTTCACGAGCAGCTGCACGCAGTTGCGGAGCGATCGCATGGGCTTATTCGGGATATAGCCCCACGACTCCGCTAGGCAATCGCACATCTCCCACGCGCGGTTTGCTTCGACCTCTCCCAGCCTTCGCTCGGGCGTGCCGAAATCGCCCTCCCATCCCAAGCCGGGACTGCCGGCACGGTTGTTCATCGCGATTTTGGGCTGCAGCTCCCGGATCATCGCGTAGAGCTTCTCCGGCTCCCACAACGGCTTCCCTTCATAGTGCTTGGTCTGCGGCCAGCCGGTGTTCCGGCTATGCCAGCCGCCCGCGCCCCACTCAATGCCGCCGAACCCCAGCCAATCGTCGCCGCCCCCGTCAAACCAGAGGATGTCGATCGTGCCATACTGCGTCAACAGCTCCCGGACCTGGTCGTAGGTCTGCTGCTTCATGGCTTCGGCGCTCTCGCGGTACAGATTGGGGAAGAAGTAGCCCGGAAACCGCCAGTCCAGCGGTGAGTAATAAAGCCCGACCTTCAGCCCTGCCTTGCGGCAAGCGGTGACGTACTCCGCGACGAAATCCCGCTTCGCAGCGGTCTTGACGCTGGTGAACTCGCTCACCTGGCTGTCAAAGAGGCAGAATCCGTCGTGATGCCGGGCCGTCAGCACCATATACTTCATGCCGGCGTCGCGCGCGCACGCCGCCCAGGCGTCAGCATCGAACCTCTCCGGCTGGAACTGATCCGCCAGCTTCCGGTATTCACTGTAAGGAATGCGTTCGTTCCACATCACCCACTCACCTCGACCGGGGATGGCATAGACGCCCCAGTGGATGAACATGCCGAACCGGGCGTCGCGCCACCACTGCATGTCTTCGGGTGATAGGCTGAAATCCCTCATTGTCTCCATACCATCCTCCAGGTCTGTCAAATCTCAGGGCGCATACCACGTATAGAGCTAACGCATTTGGGTATGTAGTGCGAACTGTTAGTTCGCATCCGTTCCTCAGGACCGGCCTGCGGCGCTGAACGGTCGCCCAGCCCGCTTGGCCGCCACCCGGCAGCGCCTGCTTCGCCGAGGCGAGCCATGGACCGCGGGCGTCTCGCCCGCATGCGCACTGAGGCACCCACAATCCGGCATTCGCTA
>JAFGNI010000673.1 GCA_016927095.1 Anaerolineae bacterium
ACCGCATGCTCTCCATCGAGCACAACGAGTACACCGGGATCCCGGATGATGCCTTGCGCATCGCGCTGGCCCACGACCTCGGCTACGTACAGGGGCTGGCCCAGGCGAAGGCGTAGCGACGGCATCACCTCTCTTCGGATAGGTCTCGCGGATCTCCGCCGAGTACCCCAAGTAGCCCTACGCGCGCAGGCGTAGGGCTACTTGCGTCTCATCCGCTTCATGCTACCATCCGGGCGTTCCACGACCATCCCGTGCAGCCATGATAAGGAGGCTCTATGACTCAGCACCCGACGGCCGCGGACGATGCGTACGAGCGACGCAAGTCCATCATTGGCGTCCGAATGACGATCCTCTACTCCATTGTCTACGGAGGCTTTGTGGCGCTCAGCGTCTTCCAGCCAACCTGGATGGGGGCGCGAGCACCACTCGGGCTCAATCTGGCCGTCGCGTACGGTCTGGGGCTCATCATCACCGCGATCGTCTTCGCCATCGTATACAACTATCTCTGCCGGGTACCGGCCTCAGGCGCCGCCGGCGAGGAGGGCTAGATGGCAATCGCGGTCTTCATCCTATTTGTGGCAGCTGTCCTGACCGTCTCTTTGCGGGCAAGCCGGCGAGCCGGCAGTGTTGGCGGCTACTTCGTGGCCAATAACGCCATCCACTGGGGCGTGAATGGCGTCGCCTTTGCCGGCGGCTACCTGTCGGTCGCAAGCTTCCTGGGTATCTGCGGCCTCATCGCGTTCTTCGGATACGATGGATTCCTCTACTCCATCGGTTTCCTGGCTGGGTGGATTGTCGCGCTGTTCGTGATCGCCGAGCCGATGAAGCGCAAGGGCACCTTCACCTTCTCCGATGCGCTGAACCTCACCTTCAAGCGCCCCGGGATCCAGCTTGCCGCCGGGCTGAGCATCCTCGTCGTGTCTCTCTTCTACCTCGTCCCGCAGATGGTGGGGGCCGGTGTGCTCGTCGAGCCCCTGCTCGGGATCCCGCACTACTGGGGTGTGATCGCTGTTGGCTCGGTCGTGATCCTCATCGTGGCCGGCGGCGGCATGACCTCGACTACATACGTCCAGTTCTTTAATGGCGGCCTACTCCTCACTTTCGCTGCCATCCTGACGATCGTTGTCCTGGTGCGTGGGGTCAGCACCGTCCATCTGCCCATCGAAGAGGGCAACATCGAGCTGGAGAGCTACCGCTATGAGGAAGTGGGCGCAGCGTTCGACGGCGAAGAGGTGCAAGTCGATCTGCCTGGCGCCCGCGTCGTCGCGCGTCACGCCGTGACCGACCGCAATACGGGGAAAGAGACGCTGGTCCTGTACCGTGTCTCACACCTGATTCCCGCCATCACCGAAGGCGAGATGGGCTACACGGCCGATGTCAAGGGACGTACGCCGCACTTCGTGAGTGCCTCCGGACAGGGCCCTGGATGGACTGCCGAGCGCATCGACGGACAGCTCTTCATCCGCATCGAGGACTGGTGGTATCTTCACACCGGCGGGGACGGTGTGCGGCGCCTGATGGAGACCCAGTTCCAGTCCGTCCTTCCTGATGGCAGCGTCCTGATCAACGGCGCGCCGGAGAGCCAGCTCAACCGGCTGCGCCAGATGGGCGGTGTTGCCGCGATTCTGGAGACCTACGGCGACAGCACGGGCGCCATCGGTCCCCTGCGCATGCTCAGCGTCTTCGCCGATGAGGCTACGATGATTCGCCGACCGCGAAGCGCTGCCTTCACCACCGATGCCGGGGAGAAGATCACCGTCTACTACGAGGAACCTATAGCAGGATCGGTCTTCATGCGCCCAGGCCTGATGTTCCCGATCGAGGCGAAGGAGGGTGAGCCCAGGAGCACAACGCTGCTCAATCGCCTGAACTTCATCTCACTGATGCTCGCCCTCTTCCTCGGGACCTCGGCGCTACCCCACATCCTGATCCGCTACTACACCGTGCCGAGCGTCGAAGCGGCGCGGAAGTCGACTATCGTCGCGATCATTGGCATTGGCCTGTTCTACATCCTGACCGTGTTCCTGGGTATAGGAGCCGTCGCGAGCGGTGCGCTCAACCCGGAGACCAGCAACATGAGCGCCCCGCTGCTCGCCCGAAGCTTCGGCGAGGTGTTGTTCGCGATGATCTCAGGGATCGCTTTCACCACGGTACTGGCGACGGTGTCGGGTCTGATTATGGCTGCGTCCGGCGCGGTGGCCCACGACCTGATGGGCAACATCCTCCGCCGTGACGTCTCGGACAGCACAAAAGTGCTTGCCGGGCGGATCGTCGCGGTCGTTGTGGGCATCATCAGCATTGCGCTGGGCATCGCGTTCCGCGACATGAATGTGTCGTTCCTGGTCGGATGGGCGTTTGCCGTTGCCGCGTCCGCCAACCTGCCTTCGCTGCTGATGATGCTGTTCTGGAAGAAGACAACCGCCGAAGGGATCATTGCGTCCATTCTGACCGGTATCATCTCCTCGGTGGGCCTGATCCTGCTCAGTCCGGACATGTGGGTGCGCTACGGGCTGGACCCGACGACGGCACCCATGCCGCTCAACCAGCCCGGGATCGTGTCGATCCCACTCAGCTTCGTGGTCCTGGTAGCCGTTTCGCTACTCACCGCGAAGAAGCGTGAGGCGCCGGCAACGGCGTGATGCCGGTGATCGAACTCCCTGCACCAGGCTTCGGGTCCATCCGCGCGCTCCTGACAGGCGGTATGGTGGGGCACAGCCTGATCGCCGCGCTCCTGGAGGGCAACCACACCGGCCGCGTCTTTGTCGATGCAGCGCCGGCGGCGCGGACGCCGTCGACGGCACTCGTCGCCCTGACGTGCGAGTTCAACTACGTCCTGGGCCGTGCCGACAACCCCGAAGCAAACGCCGCGATACGATCGCTGCTCTGGAGCGGGTTGGACCCCGAGGCCGAGTATGTGGTCGTCTTCCCGACTTCGGAAGCATGGCAGGGAGTCCTGGAAGCGATGTTCGGCGGCGCGTCCGAGCTGCACCACGGGGCGCGGGATGAGTACACCTTCGATGTGGACCGGTGGACAGCGGCCCACGGTGATTGGCGCTCGCGCATCCCCGCTGGATTCGAGGTGCGGCCCTACGACCACGCGCTTGCGGAGGGCCAGGGGTTCGCGGAGTTCTGGGGCAGCCTGGACGCCTTCCTGGAGCGCGGCATCGGCTATGCTGTCGTCAAAGACGGTGAAGCGGTGAGTCGCTGCCACACCGTTATGGTCGGTGCGGGCGAAGCCGAGATCAGCATCGAGACCGCGGAACCCTACCGGCGCCGGGGAATGGCGACGCTGGCAGCATGTGCCTTCATTGAACGCTGCCAGGAGGTGGGGCTGCACCCCGCCTGGTCCAATTGGGACTACAACGAACCGTCGCGCCGGCTGGCCGAGCGTCTGGGCTTTGTCCGCCGCGGCACCAGCCCGGCGCTGATCGCCCGGGTGAAGGCTTGATGGAGATCCACGACACTGCGGTCACCGACCGCAAGCGCGACTTTGATCAGATCTGGAGCCTTCTAACCGAGACGCACCGGCCCATCGGCGAGGATCTGCTGCCGATGGTGAATTACTGGTCGTCCTGCCGCTTCGAGAGCTGGATCGTGTTCAGTGCGCCCGGCGACCCGTCAGCCCTCGACAGGAAGCTCCACCTCTGGAGGACCAGAGATGGCGACCTGGTGGGGTTAGCCATCGTCGAGGGGCTCGGGCGCGACTTCCACGTCATCTCGCACCCCGGTTTCGTCTGGATGGAGCCGGACATCGTCGCCTGGGTCGAACAACACTGGCCCGCCGACGGCAAGAACTGGGTGACCTATGCCGAGGCCGATGACCGGCTGCGCCAGGCGGCTCTGGTCAAGCTGGGGTATCGCGTGGACGCGCTATCGGAGACGATGCACGCCTATGACCTCGAGCGGCTCACCCTCATCCCCGAGCTGCCGCAAGGCTTCAGCTTCAGCGCCGCGTCCGATGACGGCGACCTGATGGGGCGGTCACGCCTGGTGTCGATGGTGTTTCATCCGGAGCGCGACCCCGAGAGCACGCCCCCTCCGGCCACGCACGAAAAGCGCAGCTACGACGCGGCGCTGGACCTCGTGGTTCGCGGTCCCGATCGCGCCCCCGTCGCCTTTGCTGCCGGTTTCGTCAACGCCACAAGCGGCATCGCTGAGGTCGAACCCGTCGGCACCCATCCCGCCTATCGCCGGCGCGGCTTCGCCCTCGCCGTCGTCACCGAGGTTTTCAGCCGTCTCCGTGATCGCGGCGTCCGCTGGGTCCACATCGCCTCCGAACCTGAGCCCGCCGTATCGAACCGGCTCTATCATGCGCTCGGGCCCGTCGGGCAACAGCATTTTGTGCGCTGGCGGAGGGAGATGCATGCGTAAGCGTCAAACCAGTATCAGCGCGCTGGGCATCGCGACCGTCCGGGCACTTGAGATGGAACGGCCCGAGGGAGAGCGCCTGTACACGGATCCGTACGCGCGCCAGTTCATTCCAGGATGGCTCTATGCGCTCATCAAGCTGTTCGACCGGATGGGCTACGCGGAGCGCAAGGGCCCGGGCGTGATGGGGTTCCTGCGGGCGCGCGATCGCTACATCGACGATGTCCTCGAGATGCATCTTTCGGAGGGACTCGACCAGCT
>JAFGNI010000123.1 GCA_016927095.1 Anaerolineae bacterium
AAGCCGTGTATCGACGCCGAGCCAGGCTACGAGGATCACCCGTCAGCTTTCAACCTCGATAACGGCTACCTCGACGATTACGATGTCCGCAAGGCGCTCTATTGGGCGCTCTTCACCGGCGCGTGCGGTCACACCTACGGCTGCCACGACATCTGGCAGATGTGGCAGGAGGGGCGCAAGCCTGCGACGTTCACCCGAACACCGTGGAAGACGGCTTTGCACTTCGCGGGGTCGGGCCAGGTCCAGCACGCACGGGCGCTGCTGGAGAGCCGTCCGTTTCTTACGCGGGTGCCGGACCAGAGCCTGATCGCCTCGGACCCCGGGACCGGCACGCACCACGTCGTGGCGACGCGCGATGTCGACGGCAGTTACGCGCTGCTCTACCTGCCCTCGTGCAAACCGGTGACGGTCGACCTTGGCAAGCTGTCCGGCGATCGCATTGCGGTCACCTGGTACGACCCGCGCACAGGCGAGGCGCGGCCCGCCGGTGAGGTGCCGGGTAGCGGGCACCATGAGTTCACGCCCCCGCCCGTCTGGCCCGATTGGGTCCTGGTATTGGACGATGCCGGGTGCGCGTATCCTGTGCCCGGTCATGAAACAGATTACCATGCAGCAGGCCCATCACTCGGCTAGGTTTTGACACCTCTTGGTGGAAAGGAGAGCCGCTATGGTCGACCTTGAACACTCGAAGCTATTCACCCCCTGGACGCACCCCACGACGGGCGTCACGATCTACCTGCTCACGCAGAAGGTGGCACCACTGCAGGAGGCGTTCTACTTCGTCAACGAGAGTATGAGCCTGGATGGACGCTATCTCTGGTTCTACTGCGCCCACCCCCCGTCGGGCTCCGCCGGGCAAGGGCGGATGCTCGGCGTCGTGGATTTTGAGAGGGACGAGGTGCGCGCCTTCCCCGAGACGATCTTCCACGGCGCCTCGCCCTACATCGACCCCGACGATGGCACGGCGTACTGGGGCGTGGGACGATGGCTCTGGCGCCGTGGCCCCCATCCCGGCGACGCTGCGCAGATGGTCAACGCGCTGCCGGAGGACCTGGTCAAGGGCCGCACCGTGAGCCGGCTCGCGACGCACCTCACGCGGTCGGCGGACGGACGCGAGTTCTTCATCGACGCGGCCTTCGGGCTGCAGTGGGTCTTCGGCACGCTGCCCCTCGACGGGGGGGACTTCCGGTTCTGGCAGCGCTTTGATCGCAACTTTAACCACGCCCAGTTCAGCCCCACCGACCCCGACCTCGTGCTCTTCGCCCAGGAGAACCATCCCGACCCAATCACGGGCCTGACCTTCCCCATCGTGGACCGGATGTGGCTCATCCGCCGCGGTGAGCCCGCGCGACCGGTTTTCTCCTCTCCCATACGGCTCACACACGAGTGGTGGGATCCGGGCGGCGAGCACGTCTGGTGCGTCTGGGGCAACGAGGCGTGGCGGACGAACATCCATACCGAAGAGGTCGAGAAGGTTCAGTGGCCCAGCCATTGTTGGCATGCGCACACGTCGCAAGACCTGCGCTATGTGGTCGCCGATTCGAACGAGCGTTTCTACCGTGGCTGTCCCTCAAAGGTAGGTTTCCTCAATCGCGATACCGGCGCCTACGTGGAGATGGCGGACAATCCTGAGATGAAGGGGATCGTGGGCAGCCAGTACCACATCGACCCGCACCCACGTTTCTGCTCCAAGGACCGCTTCATCGTGTTCACCACCACGGTGCGCGGGCAGGTGGATTTGGCGATCACGAGAGTGAATGACCTGATTCAGCGGACGTCGTAGCTTACGCCGGGGACGTCGACGACTGGGTGGGTCACGGGACCAGTCTCGGGTTTTCTACCGTAGGGCGGCTCGCCTGAGCCGCCCCCGGCAAGGCGCGATGCAGCGTATGGTAACTGCTGCGTTGCACGGTGCCTTGCCGCCTGGACGGGTCATGCCGCTCAGAAGCGGGCGGCCTGTCCTACATAGAGACGGATACACTGTGTGCAGGACGGTGATAGAGGTGAGGCCATGACCCCATTGGTTAAGAAGCTGCGGCTGCTGCCGGGCCAGCGCGCTCTGATCCTGAATTCACCTGAGGGTTACGTCGAAGGCCTCGGTGAGCTACCCGAAGGCGTCGCTCTGTCACACGAAGCCGGCGGCGATACCTTCGACTTTGTCCACCTATTCGTGAAGCACAGCGAAGAGTTCGCCGCGCTTGGTCCAGTTGCACGGCACGCGATCAAGTATGACGGTATGCTATGGATCTCCTATCCCAAGAGGAGCGCAAAGGTCCAGACGGATCTCAGCCGCGATGCGATGTGGGGACTGCTGACGGATGCCGGTATGCGCCCGGTGTCACAGATCTCTATCGACGATACCTGGTCTGCCGTGCGCTTCCGCCCGGCCGAACTCGTTAACGCGAAGGGGTGATCTCTCCTAGACCTTTGGGCTCTTCGTCTCAAGCAGGGGGCGGCTAGACAAAGAGAGCCCAAAGGTCTTCCGGCCCAGTCACCAGTCACTGATCCCCAGTCGCTGGCTTCTTAGCCACTCCGCGTCGCACGGCAGTACCCTGCCGCAGCGTCCAGGCCAACGCCAGGCCGGCGACGGCGAGCAGGCTCGCGCCACCGAAGACGATCTCCGGCTGAAGCGCCTCAAATAGCGCGCCGGCGATGACGGGGTTGAGCGCGGTCACACTGGCGAGGATGCCGTTGGTCGCCAGGTAGATGGGGCGCTTTGCCTCCGGCGCCAGATCGAGCAGATAGGCACTGAAGCTCCACCACGAAGCGCCGTTGACGAACCCCATCAGGAAGAAGGCCCCGAAATAGAAGGGCAGCGCGGCGTGGGTCAAGCCGCCCAGCGTGACCGCCACCAGCGCCAGCACCTCGACCGCGGCTGCGACGCGGATCGTGGCCCAGCTTCCCACTCGGTCGATCAGTGTCCCGCCGATCAGCGCCGCAGCCGCGCTGCCCACGCTCTGTAGCATCACAAACGTGCCGATCATCGTGGCGGCATCGGGGATAATCTGGCGCGCCCGTACCACGAAGAAGGCAAAGGTCGCAGCGGGCGTCGAGATCACCAGCTGGACGAGGATCACCCGCCGAAGCCAGCGGTCCTTGCGCAGGTAGATCCAGACCTTCCGCAGGCTCTCCCAGATGTCCGGCTTCTCAGAGACATGCGCGGCGGGTTTCTCGCGGATGAACACCATGCTGACGACGGAGATCATCAGCCACACAAACCCAATGAAGAACAGCAGCGACCAACGGCTTGACCGTCCCAGCGACTGCAGATCCAGGATGCGGTTGACGAAGTAGCCCGCTACCGTCGCCCCAATGCTGGAGAGCAACTGCCCCAGGCCGAAGAAGCGTCCCCGGAATCCCTCGGGCACTACCTTCCCCACCAGCGCGGGCCACGACACGCCGTTCAGCCCTTCGGACGTGAAGAAGAGCATCACGGTGAGGGCTAATAGCAGCGTCACCAAACCCATCTGCGTTTCAGCCCAGAGCAGGACGCCGATCGACAGCAGCAGGATGGGCAACCGTCCCCCGATGCTCGATGCGATGAGCAACGGCTTGGCCCGTGGGCGTGCCTCCAGCACGCTCGCGGCCCAGATCTGCGGCACGGTGATGACGAGGACGCGTAGCGTGGAGAGCAGCCCGACAAGCAACGCGGAGCCCGTGAACTCGTTGACAAAAGCCGGGACGACGACGAGCGGGTCGTAGAACGCGAACCCGATCGAGAAGAAGACGAAGTCGCCCACCAACGCCAGGACGTTGGTCCGTGTGGTGCGTCGCTCAGCGACGTCGGAATCGGTTGCTCGGTTGTTCGTCGTCATGTTGCGCCACAATCCCCGATCGCCCGGCTAATCCCTTCCTCACGTCAAGTGGCGGCGCGCCGCCGCCAGCACGTTCTCGAGCTCACGCAGCGTGTCGGCATCCAGCGGGACCGGCTCGTGCTTGCGCAGCAGCAGGTCCTTCATCTCGGCGCACCGTTCCTGCATCGAAGTCGCGCCCTCTTCCACCCAATTAGCCCAGTAGTCACGGTCCAGAAGCTGGGGGAACCAGAGCTCCTGCCGGAAGTGGCGGACGGTGTGAAGCGTGTCCAGGAACGTTCCGTCGTGGGCCACGCTGCGGATCACTTCGAGACCCAGCGCTTCATCGTCGATCTCAAAGCCGCGCAGCAGGCGCTCTACATAGCCGATGATCTCGTGCTGCAGCACAAGCATGGTCAGTGACGAGGCCTGGTCCACGCCCGCGATCCCCAGATGCCCGAAGATGTCAGCACCGGCAAGGGCGCCGCACGTCAGCGTGATCCCGGCTTCCAGTCCGGCCTGTGCGTCAGGGAGTTTGCTATCCGTCAGGCCCACGTTGATATAGACCGGCAGGCCGTAATGCTTGCCCATCTGCGTCATCGCCACGGCCATCAGCGCCTGCTCCGGGCCGGCGAAGATCAATTGCGTCGTGCGCATATCGAAGGCGTGCGGGATGCCGCCATAGCAGACCGGCAGGCCGGGCTTGATCAACTGTGTGATGCAGACTCCCGCCAGGATCTCGGCGTTCTCCTGGGCCAAGGTTCCCGCCAGCGTCCCCGGCGCCGTCGCGCCAACCTGGGCCATCGGCCCGATGGGTACTGGGAGCGAGAAGCGCGAGGTCTCGAAGAGTAGGTCGATCCCATCGTGGGGGAACTTGAGCGGGCTGATCGGCTCCAGGAAGGGGTAGGCGAGAGGGTACTGCGTTGCCGCATCCTCGCCGCCCGAGACGGCTGCCATGACCTCGAGCACCCACCGCGCCGAGTCCCGACCGCTGAACCAGAAGTGAACCGGTTTTGTGGTGTGCTTGAGCTGTTCCGCAGCTACAGCGACACAGCGGTATGCCGGCGGCAGCTCCTGGGGATCAGCCATCGCGCCGACCAGCGTGATGCGCGGCAGAGCGTCGCCGAGCCGGGTGGCAACCGCCACATCGGCCAGTGTCGCATAGCGCCGCCGCGTGCAGCGCCCGCCGGGACATCCCTCCTCGATGACCCACGAGGCCTCGCCGGCGATGGAGTTGTAGTTTCGCTCGCCAGCACCGTACCGGGCCTGGCGCGCGCGATCGCGCCCATAGAGCGTAAAGCGCTTTCCGGCGCTTGCGAGCGCTGCCATCACCACGTGCTCCGGGATGCGAACGATCTCGCTGTCGTCGTCAACATCGGCGCCCGCTGCCCTGAAAAGCTCGCGCATCCTCGCATGGGGAATGCGCACGCCCGGCGACAGGAGCAGGCTCAGGGCAGCATCGTGAAGCCGCGAGATCTGTGAGTCGGAGAGTATCTTCAGTTCCATGGAATCCAGCCTACCTTGAGAAGGCTCCTCCCCTTGCGAGGGT
>JAFGNI010000674.1 GCA_016927095.1 Anaerolineae bacterium
GTTCTGTCCTCTTGGTACCGTGCTGGGCTGGCTGAGCCCAAAACGTGGACGATGGGATCGTCGGAAGCCCGATGATGGGTGGCGAGCGGTGAAGTACCTGACGTTGCTGTGCCTCGTTGTGGCGTCCCTCCTTGGGAACCAGACGCTGCTCTTTCTCGATCCTATGACGATTGCCACACGCACGTTGGCGATCGCCGTCTGGCCTGCACTGAAGAACGCTGTGTACGGTGCGGAGGCAGTTCTCTACCGGCTCCCCTTCCTCTGGGATCCTCTGGATGCCGTGCACGAGGCAGTTGTCTATCCGGTGTTCAGGGACATTGAGTCGGCCTTCTCGTTGGCGGTACCTGTGCTCCTCTTCTTTGGCCTGCTTGTGAGCCTCAACTGGTGGGCGGAGCGCGCCTGGTGCCGTTACTTCTGTCCATTGGGCGGACTCCTAGCTTTGATCTCCAAGTTCGCGCTCGTGCGGCGGGACGTGGGAGAGACGTGTGCGCGGTGCGCGCTGTGCGGCGGCAATTGCCCAACGGACACCATTGACCCAGAGCGCGGCTACGAGAGCGATCCGGCAGAATGCATCGTCTGTTACGACTGCATTGTGGACTGCACGCGAGAGGGTGTCGGCTTTCGCTGGCTGGGCAAACGTTGGCACCGGGCCGAGGTGCGCGAGTACGATCCGAAGCGCCGGCAACTTCTCGTCACAGCGGGTGTAGCGGTCGCGGGGGTCGCATTGGCTGGGGCGGAGCCGATCACGCAACGCACTCCGCCGGTGCTGATTCGGCCACCGGGCGCCCTTTCGCCTGAATTTGAGACGCTGTGTGTGCGATGTGGTGAGTGCATGCGTGTCTGCCCGACCCAGGGTCTGCAGCCAGCGCTGTTCGAGGCAGGACTCCAGAATGTCCTCACACCCCGATTGGAGCCACGTCTTGGCTATTGCGACTACCGCTGTACTGCCTGCGGCGATGTCTGCCCCACACAGGCGATACCGCGCTTGGCGCTTGAGGTGAAACAGATCACGCCCATAGGGCTCGCACACGTGGACCGTGACCGCTGCCTGCCCTGGGCTTACAACATCCCTTGCATCGTGTGCGAGGAAGCCTGCCCAGTGCCAGAGAAGGCGATCCGGCTGGAGGTGGCTGAGGTCTTGAACGGGCAAGGGCAACTTGTGACGATTCAGCGGCCCACAGTGATCAGGGAGCTCTGTATCGGCTGTGGCATCTGTGAGTACCAGTGTCCTATGGGCGGCGATTCAGCCATCCGGGTGGATACACTCACCGAGGTCGGCTCGTACCTCGGCCCTACAGGAATCCATAGCCCGCAGCGGCGGCGAGGTCAGCAGCACGGTCGCGGGGGCGGGGGAGCGTGATGGGGCCGGTATCCGGAGATCTTCGGCGTGTCTTGGTTCTCGATACGGATCATCAACGCTACCGGCTGCAGACCCTCAGGATGGCTGATCTGCAGAGTCAGAGCAATCGGGACTACCTGCTGCTATGGGGAGAGGCGCTGTGCCAGTACCTGCTTACCGAGGGTGTGTATCGGGCGGATGCGCGCGCGCAGAGAGTGCCTGCCAGTCTGCTAGCAGGATCGTCAGGTGGGGAGAACGATGCCCCTGTCAAACGACTCGTGATCGCGCGCGGGCCTCTGGTTTTCCTACCAGGCAACAAGGCGACGGTAGGCTATCTGTCGCCACTCACAGGCCTTCCTCACTACAGCTTTGTGGGTGGTCGCGGCTTCGCCGAACTGTTCAACCTTGGGCTCGACGCTATCGTACTCGAGAGCCGGTCAAGCTCGTGTCCCGCACAGCGTGATGCCCCTGCGGCCTATGTGGTCATCACCGGTCGGGCGCCTGAGCTGCGTATCGCTTGGCGAGGGGGCGACGAGGTTCCCCGAGGGCAGCGCTCAGCCTACCACTGGCTCGTGGCTCAGGAGCTCGATGGCCGGCCCGAGGCCGGCAGCATCTTTGCCGTCGGTGACGGTGGACTGCGGGGGTTCAAAACGGCCAATATCGGGGTCGATGGGATCTACCACGCGGGCCGCGGTGGTGCCGGCCTGGTCTTTGCCCATTTCGTCCTAGCCTTGGTGCTCTCAGGTGAGCAACAGGACCTCAGGAACTGGCTTGGCGCATCGGCCGATGCCTTTCTCGCCTTGCGGCAGCGGGAGATCAACCCTCGGGTGGAGCAGTTCTGCGAACGTCTTTCGCGTAGGGATGGCGGTACGGTCACGAAGCTCTATCAGACCGGCCAGGGATCACGCCCTACACTGCCATCCCGGAATGCACAACGCGTTGGGTATCGTCTGGCAGATCTAGGGGCGCGAAACGTGCTTAGGCGCCAACGCGTGGGGCAGGCCGGATGCCATTGGTGTCACGTGAATTGCCGGCACTGGCATTGGGTTGACGTTGACTACACGGAGGCGGGACGAGATCGCTATCTCGACGACTTCGAGCCTACGTATGCCCTCTTCTCGATGCTGGATCTGGCGCCAGCTTCGGATACCCTCCGCGGGCGGCTTGATCTGATCGAGCGGGTCGATCAGGTGCTGGTTGTTCCGATTGAGCAGCTTGGTCTGGATGTGATTGACATGGGCGTTGCGCTAGCGGGGCTCTTTGAGGGCCTTGAGCAGGGACTCGTGCCGTTGGCAGACGTGCCAGCGGACCTGCGGAGCGGTCCTTACTTCGGCTCTGTAGTTAAGGCAGCAGTGGTTCTGGATGATCTGAGATCTCCAGAGCCAGCCTACGCTGTTCGCGCACTAGCAGACGGCCCAGAGGGCCTAGTCTCGGCCTATCCACCCCTGAAAGATATCGTCTTCAACTCGGGTCCAGGTACCTTGGCAAACCCCGGACACGCGAATGCGCTTTGGACCTTCCTGATGCCTTTCTCGCGGTTCTTTGGGCACTACTCCGGCCAGATCTACAAGATTGAGGGCGATCTCGCCACGGATATGTCGCTTGAGGAGATTCGAGCGCTCTTCGACCACGTCATTGCCACGATGCTCCGGCATGAGGCACTGATCTGCATCGGGAACGCACTATCCACCTGTGCCTTCACGTTTGTTATCTATACCGAGGAGGGTTTGGGGGAGCGCCTGGGTGGACAAGGGTTGCTGTCGCGTACGTTGGCCCACTATGGCCTAGACGTGCACGATCAGGACCTGCTGTGGTTCGGTCGGGCTTTCCTGGCGCAGTCCATTGCGCTGAAGCTAGCCTATGGTTGGCGCCCACCTCGCGCCGAGGACTTTCCCAAACGAGTGCTGCGCGTGCTGTCCGAGGTCCTCGGTCGCCCTCAGAACGACGTTGCCCGCCTCCTAGACCTGCTAATCGAAACTTGGTTAAGTCAGGCGGGTGAGCTGCTGCGCGCTTATGGGCATCAGGTGCCGTGGTGAGTGTGGGCGGGCCTACAACTTGTGCGGTGGCCCTATCCTGCTATGATGCGACAGGTTGTGCCTGTCCGTTGGTGTGCGAGGCTACCAGAAAACGATATGAACCGTGGTAAGATCCTAGCTCCGCGTTGTCTGGCGCTTGGTGCCAGTTTACTGCTATTCTTGCTTGCCGGCTGTCGCCGGGAGGTCATCCCCCCGGCTCCCACGGCACTCCCTGCTACCTCGACACTCGTGGCGGCGGGATCTCGTCCTGCGCGGCTCTCGGGTACCCCTCTGGATGTGAGCTCGCCTTCCGCCACGGCGACACCAGCGCTGCCGCCGTCGCCCACGCCGACGCGTGTCCCCCCCGCAAGCACGGCTACGGAGTATACCGTGAGGGCCGGCGATACCTTGCTCCGCATCGCAGCGGCCTACGGCACGACTGTGGAGTCCTTGATGGCGATCAACGGATTGGCCGATGCGGACCAGTTGCGGGCCGGGCAGGTGCTCAAGGTGACAATGGAGGCCTCCTACACCGGTCCGGCGAGGATCCTGCTACCCGACAGTGAGCTGGTGTATGGCCCGAGCTACGCCGACTTCGATGTGGCTGCCGCGATCGCCAGTAGTGCAGGTTACCTTATAGCGTACACTGAAACCGTCAACGGGACGGAGATGACCGGCCCCGAGATCATCGAGCTTGTCGCCGTGCAATACAGCATCGGGCCGAGGGTGCTGTTGGCGCTCTTGGAACTTCGGGGAAGTTGGCTGTCCAATCCCACACCGACAGCGGAGCAGCAGGCGTACCCCCTCGGGTACCAGGTAGGTGCTTACTGGGAGGGGTTGTTCCGGCAGTTGTGCCAAGCCGCCAACGGCCTCAACGCCGGCTTCTACGGTTGGTGGGATGATACGTCCTGGTTGGTGCAGACGGCTGATGGCGTGTTCATCCAGTACTCTGCCGATCTCAACGCCGGCACGGCTGCTGTGCAGAAGATGACGGCTGACACATCGGCGACCTATGAGAGCTGGGTTGCCGACCTTGACCGGTTCAGTCAGGTCTATCAAGAGCTCTTTGGCGATCCGTTCCAGTATGGTGTCGAGCCGCTAATCCCGCCGCA
>JAFGNI010000124.1 GCA_016927095.1 Anaerolineae bacterium
CAGGGACCAACCTGCCTCTCGGGCGGGGCGTATCTGGACGTCTATCAAGTGGGTCTTGACAAAAGTACCATCATAGGAGGTCGGGCTTGGCAGCCCGACCAGCGGCAAGACGACGGCGACGGCGTCGATACGCCGACGACGCAGGATTTGCTGCGGCGTCACACCGCGCATTGACGCCGCCTTCGGCGGCGGGTCGGCCTAACAGGCCAACCTACATACCGGATCTAGCCGATGAACTGCCGCAGGTATCGACCGCTCTGGCGCAGGGCGTCCTTCCGCCGCTCCAGCGAGCCCTCGTAGGCCCGATCCTCCACCTCGATGCAGACCGGCCCGTCGTATCCCACATCGGTCAGGACGGAGATGAACCGGCCCCAGTCGACCTCCCCCAGTCCCGGCAGCTTTGGCGTGTGGTATTGCATCGGCATCGCCAGCACACCGACCTCATCCAGCCGGTGTTTGTCCACCCGCACATCCTTGGCGTGCACGTGGAAAAGCCGGTCGGCAAAGGCCCACAGCGGCTTGATGTAGTCCATCTGCTGCCAGACCATGTGCGACGGGTCAAGATTGAGGCCAAAGTTTGCGCTGGGGATACGCTCAAACATCCGGCGCCAGATAGCCGGCGTCGTCGCCAGGTTCTTACCTCCGGGCCACTCATCCGCACTGAAGAGCATCGGGCAGTTCTCAATCCCGATACGGATGCCATGCGCCTCTGCGAAGGCGATCAAGGGGGGCCATACCTCCTCAAAGCGAGGCCAGTTGTCATCGACCGACTTCGTCCAGTCGCGCCCGATGAAGGTGTTGACGACACCGACGCCCAACAGCTGCGCCGCCCGGATCACACGTTTGATCTGGGCGATGGCAACAGCCGCCTCCTCAGGATCCGGCGATAGCGGGTTCGGGTAGTAGCCCAAACCGCTGATCGCCACGCCGGCATCAGCCATCACCGCTTTCACCTTCGCCGCATCGTCCGCCTCGAACTCGGCGACATCGATATGGGTCACGCCGGCATAGCGTCGCTCGGCCTTGCCTTTCGGCCAACACATCAGCTCGACGCAGTCGAACCCTGCCTCTGCGGCAAAGGCTGCGACCTCCTCCAAGGACAGATCGGGGAGAATCGCACTCACAAATCCCAGTTTCATCGTCTTCCTCCTGTTCGCTCAGCAACTGGATCTTCCGGGAAGCTGGCGCCTTGATGGGGCACCCAAAGCACTGTACAACGCCGGCTTCGAATGAGGCCGGCATACGCCGGAGCTTCCCGGAAGATCGGACCGGTCAAAGCGCCAGCCGGTAAACGCGATGGTTCTTGTACATCTTGCCGCCCACATTCTCGAGATCGTGGCGCATCTGGACGGCGGTCTCGGCGACCTGCGTCAGGTCGGCATGCCTGAAGCCTTGATCGCGGATCGTGTTCTCCATCTCTGCGTAGAGCAAGGCGTTGCCGCCGACACCTTGGAACTCGGGAATCAGACCGGCGCCGTTGAGCGCCAGCCATTGGGTGCGGCGCATCTCCAGCAACAGGTCAACGAGATTCCAGGGCATGAGCCGGCCCTTGGCCCGCTGCAGCGCCGCCGAAATGTCCGGGAACCCAAAGAGGAAGCCGACCATCTCTTCACCGTGCGCGATAATCTTGATCAGTCGCGGATCGGAGAGACCGATGGCATTGTCCATAATGAACTGAGCCTCACGGTCGGTGAGCGGGGCGAACTCCCAGTTGTGCTGGAAGGCGCGGTTGTAGGCCTCTTTAATCCTGCCGGTCCACGCCTGAAGCTCCCGCCGCGACTTGAACCGCTTGACCTCCAGCGAACCGCGGTCCAGGACGCGCTGGGCGATCCGGTGGACCCGCTCAGGCAACTGAAAGCTGTCGATCCCGATGTAGCAGGAGACGAAGTCGACCTCTTTCTCGAAGCCCAGACCCTCGAGCAGGCGCGGGTAGTAGGAATAGTTGTAATTCATCATCGTCATCATCTGGCGATGCTCGAATCCCTCGACCAGAATGCCGTAGCCGTCCAATTCCGCAAAGCCCTTCGGCCCGATCAGTTCAACCAGGCCGCGCTGCTTGGCCCAAGTCACGACCTGATCGACCAAGGCCTCCGCTACCTCAGGATCGTCCACGGTCTCAAAGAGGTAGAAATTGGCCTTCTTTGTGTCGTGGAAGTCGTTGTACGCCCGGTTCTCCAGCGCCGCGATACGACCCACCACGTCGCCATCCCGCTTGGCGACAAAGAAGTCCGCGTCGGAATGCTCATAGTAGGGATGCTTATCCCGATTGAGCATCACCCGGATATCGGCACGAATCGGGGGAACCCACTGCGCGTGCCCGGCGTACAGGCGATAAGGAAAATCGACGAACGCGCGCACCTGGCGCTTGTCGCGCACATCTATCTGGCTGACAGTGAGCATACGGCCTCCCAGGGGGGTGCTACCAAGGTCGTTGTTGTTCAACGACGCGCAGGTTCTCATCTCCCACCAGCGAGACGATCTGCCGCCGCAGGTCGGCGGTGCACTGCGTGCGCTCGGTGGGGAACTCCAGCTCGATGCGTTTCTCCTCGGGGCCTTCCAATATCACGACAAAGTGGTCAGATCCCTGTTCCACACGGAGCAGCCGGTGCAGGTTCTCGAGGTTCTGGAAGTCGGTGAGATTGTCGCCCGTCCGGCGCAGGGTGACGTAGAGCGTGGCGGGCGGTGACGGAGGCTCCGGTGGCGCGCCCGTGACCGGTGTGGTGGATGGGGTTCGGTCGGCGGCACGCCGCAACCTGATCACGGTCTGCGGCTCGGCAGCACTGGACGCGCCCGGCGCATAGCCACCGTCCCGGGTCTCACGGACCGTGTCACCGGAGGAACGCCGGGGGGCAGCCCTGCGATCCCCATCGCCTGCGTGCTCCGAAGGCGAAACGGCCGCGGACTTGGTCGACCGCGACTGCGGGACCGGGGGCCTAGGCTGCGCGGACGCGGCCTGCGCGGACGCGGCCTGCGCAGACGCAGGAGGCGCAGACGCTGCCTGCGCGGACGCAGGGGGTGTGGACGCGGCGCTTGCGCGCCCACCATGGCCGTTGCCGCCGCCGGATGGTTCGGGCGGCGCGTCATAGGCACCCTCGTCGCTCTGAAAGGGAGGGGGTTCAAAGAGAAACGGGTCTTCATCTCCGGATCCGCCGCCGGAGGCGGTGGCCATCAGCAGGAAATCATGCGGTTCTTTGAACCAATCAACAAGGAGGGAGTGCTCCTCGCGGTCCTGGCGGGTATCCAATTTCCCACAGGCGACCAGGACGCGCTCGGGGGTCAACAGCATCTTGGCCCGCTCGTAGGTCCTGGGGAAGACCACGGCATCCATCGTCCCAGCAGATCCTTCAAGGGTGACAAAGGCCATCATGTCCCCCTTCTTAGTCGTGATCCGGCGGACGCGCTGAATCATCCCCACCACCTTGATCGTCTGTCCCGGGGTCTCCGTCTCGTGTTGCCCGATGATCATGGTCACGAGACCCTGCGACAGTAGCTCGCGTTCCTGATCCGTGAGCGGATGCTTCGAGAGGTAGGTGCCGAGCAGCTCCTTCTCCCACGCCAACAACTGCCTGTCGGGGATCGGCGGCACGAAGCTCGGCAGCTGGATCCGCTCACGCAGATCCTGCATGTTGTCAAAGAGCATGAACTGGCCCACATCGCGCGCGCTGTGCGTCTGGGAGCTGACCCCCATCATGGCATCGACGACAGTCATCAGAGCGGGGCGCTCGCCGAAATCATCCAGAGCGCCTGTCTGAATGAGGCACTCCAGCGCTTTGCGGTTGAGCCTGCGGAGATCCACCCGCTCCGCGAAGTCGTCCAGCGACTTGAAGGGACCGCCCTCAGCCCGCGCCTCCACCACCAGTTGCATGGCGTCATCGCCGACATTCTTGATCGCGCCCAGGCCAATCCGGATGAAACGTTGACCATCGTCGGCGCGTTCGATCGTGAAGCCCACTTCCGAGGTGTTGATGCTGGGACGCTCCACCGTCAAGCCATTGCGCCGCGCATCGGCGATCAGCAGCCCGAGCTTCTCGGTATTGTGGCGCTCGGTGGTCATGAGGGCGGTCATAAATTCGAGGGGGTAGTGGGCCCTCAGGTAGGCGGTCTGGGCCGTGATCACGCCGTAGTCCGTCGCATGGGCACGGTTGAAGCCGTAGCGGGCGAAGAACTCGATGTCCACCCAGACCCGGTCGGCAACCTCAGCATCGATGCCCCGTTCGATGGCCCCACGGCGGAACATCTTCTGATGCCTGAGCATCAGCTTCTCTTTCTTCTTCGCCACGGCCTTGCGGATCATATCCGCTTCACCCGCCCTATAGCCCGCCATCGCCACGGCGATTTCCATGATCTGCTCCTGGTAGACGATGATGCCGTAGGTGTCGGCCAGGATGTCCGCAAGGATCGGGTGATGATAGGCGATCTCAGCCTCGCCGTGCATACGGTGGATGTAATCGGGGATGTTCTCCATCGGGCCGGGACGATAGAGCGCGATGGCGGCGACAATGTGTTGGAACTGCGTCGGTCGCAGCTCGCGAAGGGTGCGCCGCATGCCGGCACCTTCTACCTGGAAGACACCGGTGGTCTCACCGGTGGCCAGTAGATCGTAGAGCTTGCGCACGTCGGCGTCTTTGACAGGATCGCTGGGGTCGCGCTCATAGGGAATCGTCTCCAAGGTGAGCTTGCGCCCATGCTCCTGTTCAATGAGCTCACACGTCTTGCGCATATGCGTGAGCGTGCGCAGTCCCAAGAAGTCGACCTTGAGCATGCCGAGCGCGTCCACGATCTCCATCGGCCACTGGGATAGGCGGTCCACAGGGCTATCCTCGCCGTCGCCCTTGGTCGGACGGTTCAGCGGCAGGTAGCTCATGAGGGGCTTGTCAGAGATGATGACACCCGCGGCGTGGGTGCTCGCATGCCGCGTGACACCCTCGACCTGCTCAGCCATGTCCAAGAGACTCCGGATATAGGGGACGTTGTCATACTCCGCCTTCAGATCCGGTATCGTCTCCAACGCCTGGCGAATCGAGACAGGTTTGCCCGGGATATTGGGCACCATCCGAGCGATCTTGTCGATATCGCCGAGGGGAATGTCGAGCGCCCGCCCTACGTCGCGGATCGCCGCGCGGGCCCCCAACGTACCGAAGGTGATGATCGCCGAGACGTGGTCGGCGCCATAGCGCTCCTTGGTGTAAGCAATCAACTCCTCCCGACGGTCATCGGGGTAGTCAAGATCGATGTCGGGCATGGAGACCCGAGCCGGGTTGAGGAACCGCTCAAACAACAGCCGGTTCCTAAACGGATCGATATTGGTGATACCGAGCGTGTAGGCCACCACCGACCCGGCGCCGGAACCACGCACGTTCCACCAGATGTCGCGCTCTTGAGCAGCTTGACAGAGATCCCAGACGATGAGGAAATAGTCGTCAAAGCCCATCTCGTGGATGATGCCAAGCTCGTACTCCAGACGCTCGACATACTCCGGCTTATCGTGGTCCTCACCGTAGCGCCACGTCATCCCCTCATCGCAGAGGTGGCGCAGATAGTCCTCTGAGGTGCCGCGCCCCTCAGGGACGGGGAACTTCGGCAGGTGGTAGGGCGGCGCAAACTGCAACTCGACCTCACACTGGTCGGCGATCTTGATCGTGTTTTCGAGCGCCTCCGGGAGATCCGCATAGAGGGCCCACATCTCTTCGGGCGACCGCATATAGTAGGAATCATCGGTCATCCGCATGCGGTTGGGCTCGTTGACCGTCTTGCCCGTGCCGATACAGAGCAACACATCGTGCGCATCGGCCTGCTCACGCTTGGCGTAGTGGACATCATTGGTCGCTACGAAGGGCACGCCCAGCTCTTTGCCCAGCGCGATCAGCTTGCGATAGGTCTCCTCGTGCTCGGGGATGTCGTGCGTCTGCAGCTCCAAGTAGAAGCGACCGGGGAAATGCGCCTGGTACCAGCGCGCGGCCTCACGTGCGCGCGCGTCCTGACCTTGGTGCAGCAACTGCGGAATCTCGCCCTGGACGCAGGCAGAAAGCACGATGACGCCCTCGCTGTGCGCCGCCAAAAGCTCTTTGTCGACACGGGGTTTGTAGTAGAAGCCCTCCAACTGCGCCTTGCTGGCCAGCGCGAGAAGGTTCAGATAGCCGGCCTGGTTCTGGGCCAGGAGCACCAGATGGTGATACGTGCCGTTATCGCGGTTGCGCTCAAAGCGCGACCCTGGGGCGACGTACATCTCGATACCGATAATGGGCTTGATGCCGGCGGCACGACATGCATTGTAGAAGTCGACAACGCCATACATCACCCCGTGATCGGTGATAGCCAACGCCTTCATGCCCAACTCGGCGGCGTGATTGGCAAGGGCAGAGCACTTGCTCAGGCCATCCAACAAGGAGTACTCTGTATGGGTGTGCAGGTGAACGAAGTCCCGCATGGTGAGCGCCTCCAACCAAGAGTGGGCCCGCATCCCTACGCCTCGCCGATGCGTCCACCCTGAACGAACCTTCCCCCGCCCGAGCGAGGCAGCGAAGGCCAACAGTACCTGAGAGAAGCGACACCGCCCTGCAGGCAGCCAGACACGCTGGGGCCCGGGGCACTGTGTCCTGGTTATGTCTCGATTATACGGCAACAAGAACATCAGTTCAAGATGATTTCACCGTACGCGGACAAGGCCGAAACCAGATCCGAGTGACGCCTGCCGCCTTTGAATATCGAGAGGCGTATGCCCTATAGTGGTACTTTCGTAGATTCTCATTCTGCGTATAATGGTAGATGTTGGGGTTGTTCCTTCGTTCACCACTAGATCAAGTAGTCCAGGAGGCCAAGGAGGGCAGGATGATCGAGCGTATTCTCGGTGTCTTCAAGCTGGATCGGGCGGTCTTTGCGGAAGTCGAACATGATGAATCCGCGACCACGCAAGCCGCCATCGTTGTTGCCATCGTCGCCGCGCTGTCCGTGGTCGGCACCATTCTTCAGTCGCTCTTGACGTTGGTCCGCGGCGGGGAGCTGCAAATCGGCGGGCTCCTCCTTGGCATTGTCGTCACCTTTGTCCTCGCCTTCGTGAACTGGGCGGTCTGGTCCGGCGTGACCTATCTCGTCGGCACGCGGCTCTTCAAAGGCGAGGCGACCTTGCAGGAGATGCTGCGGGTGATCGGCTTCGCCTCTGCGCCCCGGATGCTGCAGATCATCCCGTGCATCGGAGGGATTGTGGGCTCGATCTGGGCGCTGATCGCCAGCTACTTCGCGATCAAAGAGGGATTGGACCTCGACGACACCGGCACGATCGTCACCATTCTGGTCGGGTGGTTGATCACGGTCGTGATAGGTTTCCTCGTCGGACTGTTGGGTGTGGGGGGTGCGATGGGTGTAGGGGCCTTGAGCGGGCTCCTGGGTGGGTGACGTCTCCGGCTGAACGCAGCCTTGTAACAACCCAGACCGGCACGCTAAGCGTGCCGGTTTTTTATGCGCAGGACGGCATTAATTTACCAGAAAAACTTGACAAAAACCCAGAGTGACCTATACTCAAGGCGGGCGCTGGGGCGCCGGAAACCAGACCTATCAAGGAGAACCTGGATGCCGTTAGAGATTCGCGATCTGCACGTGGCTGTGGAGGGGAAGGAAATCCTGAAAGGCGTGAGCCTGGAGGTGGCGCGTGGGAGCACGCACGCCCTGATGGGCCCCAACGGCTCGGGCAAGAGCACGTTGTCCTATGCGCTGATGGGCCATCCCAAGTACCAGGTTATGCAGGGCGATATGCTTCTCGACGGCGAGAGCTTGCTGGCGATGTCCCCGGACCAACGGGCCCGGGCGGGCCTCTTCTTGGGGATGCAGCATCCCGTCGCCGTCTCCGGCGTCACCCTCTATTCCTTTCTGCACGCTGCGACCAGCGCGATGCGGGGCTACGGCGATGAGGCAAGACAAGCACCGCGCGGACGGCTCAACGCCCATCTGATGCCGATGCGCGAGTTTCGTAAGGAACTCAATGAGAAGATGGACGCCCTGCAGATGGAACCGGCTTTCCTGCGTCGCTACCTGAATGAGGGATTCTCCGGCGGCGAGAAGAAACGCGCCGAGGTCCTGCAGATGGCGCTGCTCCAGCCCAAGATCGCCATCCTGGACGAGATCGACTCGGGGCTCGATATCGACGCACTCCGCATCGTCGCGGAGGGCGTCAACATTCTGCAGGATGAGCTGAACATGGGCCTGCTGGTCATCACCCACTACCAGCGCATCCTCAACTACATCCATCCCGACGTCGTCCACATCTTCCTGGACGGGCGCATCGTCAAGACAGGGGATGCGCGTCTTGTGGAAGTGCTCGAGGCGGAGGGCTATGAGTGGGTGCGGCAAGAGATGGCAATTGGGGGATAAGGGATAGGGGCCACGGCACAACGCTAGCGTTGTGCCGTGGCCCCTGCCCCCATCGAAAGACACAAGCATGACGACAGATCAAGACGCCTTACGCAGCATCAAAGAACAGGAGCGCTACGATTTCCGGACGGAGATCGACTACGCACACCGGTCGCGCCGGGGGATTGGCGAGGACGTGGTGCGCGAGATCTCGGCGCTCAAGGGCGAGCCCGCGTGGATGCTGGAGTTCCGGTTGAAGGCGCTGGACATCTTTTTCCAGATGCCGATGCCAACGTGGGGCGTCGACCTGGGGGCACTGGACTTCGAAGAGTTCTACTACTTCATGCGCGCGACGCCGAAGAGCGAACGGACTTGGGACGAGGTACCGGAGAGCATCAAGGACACCTTTGAGAAACTGGGAATCCCGGAGGCAGAGCGCAAGTTCCTAGCGGGCGTCGAGACCCAGATGGACTCCGAATCGGTCTACAGCTCGCTCAAGGCGGAGTGGGAGAGCCAGGGCATCATCTTTGTGGATATGGACACAGCCGTCCGCGAGCACGGCGACCTGGTCCGGGCCCACATCAGCACCGCAGTGCCCATGCGCGACAACAAGTTCGCCGCGCTCAACAGCGCTTTCTGGTCCGGAGGCAGCTTTGTCTACGTCCCAAAGGGGGTCGACGTCGAGATTCCGCTGCAGGCCTATTTCCGCATCAATGCCCAGAGCTTGGGGCAGTTCGAACGCACCATCATCATTGCCGATGAGGGCAGCAACGTTCACTATATTGAGGGCTGCACGGCACCGCAGTACACGGAGGCGGCGCTCCATACCGGTGTCATCGAGATCTTCGTGAAGAAGGGCGCCCATGCCCGCTACACGACAATCCAGAACTGGTCGCACAACGTCTACAATCTGGTCACCCAGCGCGCCGTCGTCGATGAGGACGGCGCCATGGAGTGGGTGGACGGCAACCTAGGCAGCGGTGTGACGATGAAGTATCCCGCGGTCATCCTAAAGGGCGCCCGTGCCCACGGTGAGGTGCTCTCCATCGCCTTCGCCGGCGACGACCAGCATTACGACGCCGGGGCCAAGGCCATCCATCTGGCGCCGGACACCAGCTCGATCATCACCTCCAAGTCGATCAGCAAGGGGAACGGTCGCTCCGGCTTCCGCGGGCTCGTGCGCGTGGCCCGCGGCGCGGAGCGTGCGCAGTCCAAAGTGGTCTGCGACGCGCTGCTCTTGGACCCCGAGTCGCGCTCCGACACCTACCCCTACATCGACGTCAGCGAGGACGACACGATCATTGAACACGAGGCGACGGTCAGCAAGATCAGCGAGGACCAGCTCTTCTACCTGATGAGCCGGGGCTTGAGCGAGGAGCAGGCCTCCGCCATCATCATCAGCGGTTTCCTCGAGCCCTTCGTCAAGGAACTGCCCATGGAATATGCCGTGGAACTGAACCGGCTGGTCCAGTTGCAGATGGAAGGGTCGGTAGGATAGCGCACGATGACTGAGAACCTCGATAACACCAACGTTCAAACGTTCAAACGTTCAAACGCTTCAACGTTAGCCCCTCCAACGATGGCCCCCATTGCTCGCGACACCGTCGAGATGATCTCCGAGCTCTATGACGAGCCGGCATGGATGCGGGCGGCCCGGACGCAGGCCTGGGAGCAGTACACGGAGATGGCGCTACCGAATCCGAAAGAAGAGGCCTGGCGCCGCACGGATCTGGGCCGCTATCCGCTGGATACCATGGCTGTGGCCTTCTCCGGCGCGGAGCTGGACGGCATCCACGACCTGCCGCCTTGCTGGGACTACGTCCTGGCGCCGGTGGAGCTCGTCTCGGGCTTGCTGGTCCACTGTAACGGGGCGCGCACCTACGTTACGATGCGCCGCGACGACGCCCAACGTGGGGTGACCTTCGAGGGCCTCCACACGGCGCTCCAGACCCACGGGGACCTGATTCGCCGCTACTGGATGCGCGGGATGACCACGCGCCCGGACTTCAACAAGTTCACGGCGCTCAACGCGGCGCTCTGGCACGGGGGCACCTTCGTGCACGTACCCGCAGGGGTCAGCGTTGCCCGCCCGCTACAGTCCTTGATCGCCTATGATGCCGAAGGCGGCACCGGGCTCCACCACACGCTGCTCATCGCGGAAAAGGGCAGCCGCGTCACGCTCATCCAAGATCGCGTCTCCCAGGATCGTGAGGACACCGCCAACAGCGAGGTTGTCGAGCTCTACGCGGAGGCGGGCTCGTGGGTGCGCTACGTCAGCCTGCAGCATTGGGGGCCGCGCCGGCATTCCGTCTCCGTGCAGGAGGCGCGGGTGGCACGGGACGCCAACTTCGTCTGGGTTGCCGGGTCGATGGGCGGCAGCATGACCAAGGAGTTCCTCCGCACCGGCTTGGCAGAGCCCGGTGCGAGGTCGACGATGGCGGGCTTCGGCTTTATCCGGGGCAACCAACATCTCGATCAATCGACCTACCAGCATCACCGGGCCCCAGACACCTACAGCGACCTGCTCTTCCGCAACGTCCTGCGCGACCGCGCCCGCACGGTCTTCTACGGGATGATCCGCGTGGAGACCGAGGCCGGCGGCGGGACCGAGGGGTACCAGGCCAACAACAACCTGCTCCTGGACGACGCCCGCGCCCACGCCATCCCGGGTCTGGAGATCATCGCCAATGACGTCCGCTGCAGCCATGGCGCGACCGTCTCAAAGATCGATCCGGAGGAGAAATTCTATCTGCGTGCGCGGGGTATCCCCGAACCCGAGGCCGAGAGCCTGATCGTCCAGGGCTTCATCCGCCCCATCATCGAGCGGGTGCCCCTCGCGCATATGCGCGACCGGCTGGAGACGGAGATCGCAGACAAATTCTGGCACTAGCGTCAATTGGGTGAGAGGAGCATAACGATACTTTAGTCGAGACATGTTTGGCGGGTAGCAACACGGCGGAAGCGGCGCTGGCCACGCCGATGACGGCGGCAACATGAACTATGGATGCCGACACAACAATCTTCCGGCCCCATACAGCGACATCTGGTAGGTATCCTGTGGTTTACCGAAGATAGCGTGGGGGGTAACCACCCCAAGGAGGTCCAGATGCGACGCTCGATAGTCAGTTTCGCGATACTGTTGTTCACAGTTGTAGCAGCTCTGCTCGTCTTAGCCACGCCCGACGTCCTCTCCTACGCACCGAGAGCCCCAGCAGCACCGGCCCAAGCGGCGGTCATCGACATTCCACCCATCCAGATGACACCGGATATCGAAGGCGATTGTGCCGAATATGTAGGCCTTGCCTTCACGGATACGTTCACCTATGCAGATGGCTCCACAGCCACCATCTAC
>JAFGNI010000675.1 GCA_016927095.1 Anaerolineae bacterium
ATTGTAGAAGTCCTGCAAATTCTGGCTGGCCACCGGATAGCAGGTCTTGTCGCCAAAGGTCATCGCATTCAGAAAGGTGTTGAGGGACCCCTTAACCAGCTCTACGAAGGGCTCCCGGACAGGATACTTCCGCGACCCGCAGAGGACAGCATGCTCCATAATGTGGGGCAGCCCGGTCGAGTCGGGAGGGGGCGTCCTGAACGTCACCCCAAAGACCTTGTTCTCGTCCTCGTTCTCCAACGAGAGCAGCTCCGCACCCGACTTTCTGTGCCGGTAGCGCTTTGCAGTGGTGTTGAGTTCTTCTATCTCTCGGACGTCCAGTAATTCAAAGCCCCGGCCCTCATTCATCAGCTTTCACCTTCTTCACCCTCGCTAGATAGACCAGCAGAATAGACGCTACTGACAGAACACCGAACTCAACGCAGAGGCCACAGAGAGCGCAGAGAAGACTGATCATTTTCGGTGTCTCCCGGAGTGGAACTAAAGATTCCCGATCTTTCCACTGCGTTCTCTGAGTGCTCTGCGGTGACATATCCTTCTTTCAGAGGAGTAGACATCACCGCACCTCGCCGGCCGCAGCAGCAGCGGCCTCAACAAGCTCCGGATCCGTTCCCCAGATCAGCCAAACCGTGTCACTGCGACGGTAAATGAAGGCCGCGCCCCGGGTGCCGGACCACCACCGCCCCCGGGGCAAGTCGTCTGCGGCTGTCCTGTCGCGGATGGTTCCGGGCGGCATCAGTGGGCGGGGCAACGTCCCAACCATGCCCTCGTAGAACTGGATAGCAGTCCTTACGTTGTCCCAGGACATCTGCCAAACTGCCAAGCGCCCCTCGTCAGGCCCCTCCCATACCTGCAGCAGGTCTCCCCCCCAGTCGAGCACACTCAGAGCCTCGCCGTCGCCCCACTCCGCGAGAACAACGCCCATCAGAGCCTGACCCAGCGTCTCGGTCGTGGTCAGAACCCAGCGCGAGCTCACCTCAGGCGCCAACGGGGAAAGCACCACCGGTTGTTCAAAAGCAACGTAACGTTCATGATCCAGAAGCTGCTCGGTGGACCTTGGGGGACGTAAGACCAGTTCATCCAAGGCTTCCGTGCCCCCAGCCTGGTAGTGTGCGATGGCAAAGTCAGACCCCAGGCGAAAGGCCAGACAGGTCAGATCCTCGAGCAGAGCGTCCTCGACCTGCCATCGCGGGCAGATCGCCCGCGCCACCTCGGCTTGCACGGCAGCACCCTCAGGACTGCCGGGCTCGAGACCCCGGTACAGCAAGGTCGAGACAAGGGCGTCCCCTTCCGCGATCGCGATCAGCGCCAGCTTGCGATCCAGCGTCGGCGCCTCGTTTGTCAGCGCCGGGAGATTGCCATACTGATCGGGCAAAGCGCGTGCATAGCCAAAGGCCAGCTGGGTCTCCAGGCTCTCCAATCCACCATCCCAATCCCGGCGCACGATCAATTCCTCGGACTCCGGCACGTAAAATGCCGCCGCGTCCTCGGATTGTGCCACGACATCCAACCTGAGCACGTCCCAGAACCACAGATGTAGAGCTTCCAGCACGGGGCGTGCACGCAGCACGAGGGGCGGCCAACGCTGATAGTGCCGGTAGATCGCCCGAGCCATATCGGTCAGATCGACCAACGATAACGGCGTGCCCCAACGGTTTCGAGACTGACGGGCCGCAGCCACCTCGGCGGCGACCACACCGGCTCGGGACACGTCGAAGGATGGCATCGGGGTTGGCGTGGGCGTGACCGGCGTAGCCACCGCCGGCGTGGGAAGCACCGAGACGGACAACGCCGGGCCGGTGTCGTGGACCGGCGGGGGCGCCACAGGACTGACCGCTGGCGCCGCACGCGAAGCGCCCCAGACACTCCAAACCAACAAGCTCACGACAGCGATGACACTCAGCCCGAGTGCCAGCAGAATCGTGCGCTGTCTCGAAGTCAGACTTCGAAACCAGCGCACTTCAGCACCTCTCGCTGTGCGGTCACAACCGTCTCTATCCCCGACGCCGCCAGATCAAGCAGGCGATCGAGCTGCCCTCGCGAGACAGGGGCGCCCTCAGCCGTGCCTTGCACCTCAATGAACTGACCCGCCGCGTTCATCACAACGTTGAGATCCATCTCTGCCTGGGCATCCTCCTCGTAAGCCAGATCCACCAGGGGCTCGCCGTCGACAGTGCCCACGCTGAGCGCAGCAACAGGCGGCATCAAGGCCGCGGAGCGCACAAGACCTCGCTTCACCAGACCACGAACCGCTAGGGCGACCGCAACGTACCCTCCATTGATCGATGCCGTCCGGGTGCCACCGTCGGCCTGCAGGACATCACAGTCGACGATCAGTGTGTAACCGTCGAGCAGATCCAGCCGGACCGCTTGGCGGAGGCTGCGACCGATGAGCCGGCGGATCTCCTGCGCTCGCCCGCCCCGAATGTGGGACCGGTCGGTGCGCGTGTGGGTTGCGCGAGGAAGGAGCGCGTACTCTGCCGTCAACCATCCCCGGCCCCGCCCCTGCAGCCAGCGAGGCACACGCTCCTCTACGCTGACCGCACACAGGACTTCTGTGTTGCCCATCTTGACCAGCGCCGATCCCTCGGCGTATCGGATCGGCGACAGCTCAATCTTCAGCAGGCGAAGTTCTTCCCGTCGTCGGCCATCAAACCGCATACTTACCTCCCAGATCGGGCAACTCACCAACAACTATGGGCCCTTGACGTTCCACGGGCGCTGTGCGGCACCAGCTGCTGTGGAACGTGAGGGCAGCGCTACGATAATGGATTCATTGTAAAGTTCCAGTAGACCTTGTCAAGAGCGCGCTTTGGCGTAAGTTCTGACGATCTTGTAACCTTTCCACGCCGAGAGGGTAGCGTTGTCGTTTCCTTGGAGACCGCTATAATTATGAAGATATCCACCATGGAGAATTGAATGACCCACCTTTGTGGCAAAGGCATATGGCTGGCGCATGCGCAGGACTTGCAACGCGCCGCTGAGATGATCACACGCATTGACGGGACACACGTCATTGCCAAAGTAGGCCACGGCCCCTACTACTTCCCAGAGGCCGCCCGGGAGTTGGAGCAGCGTGTGCGTTCGCTGGGCCATACCCCCCTGGCCTGGATCCAACTGACCCGTCGCCTTCCGGAAGAGGCGAGGAAGGCCATCGTTATGGCCTTCGATCTGGGCTATGAAGCCGTCATCCTATTTCTGGGCCAAAATGTGGGCCCAAGCACATCGCTGGAGAACCTGACCGAAGCCCTCATCGACGTTGAGATCCCCAGGGATCGCCTGATCTTGGCGTCGCCCCCTTTGTCCCAATTGGCAGATCCCGCCACGCTCAAAGCCCTGGTGCCCGTCTGCCAAGGGGGATGGATGCCGATGTGTTTCGCCGCATGGGGTAGCGACGCGACCACGCTGATCGACCGCGCCGTCTACCACACCCTGGGCGACCTGAGCCTCTTCTGGGGCAAGACACCGGACATCTCTCCCATCATCTCGCCGCGTTACGGGTTGGAGGGCGAAGACGTCCTGCCAGAGCGCTTCATCCCCTGGGTGGAGGCCATTTCTCGCCACGGGGTCGACTTCTTCAGCGTCTATCACGCCGCCGCCACGGAGAAGGTGCTGTGGCCGATGCTGCAAGCTGTGAATATCCCCTGTCTGGAGACCGGTGGTCGCACCCCGGTCACGGCGGAACCCCACGTCGATGTGGAGACCGGCTTGACCAGCATCCCGCAGCCGGTCTACATCACGGCGAGCGCCAGTGACAGCGTCTGGGGCATCATCTCCCGCCACGGCATGAAACGTGAGCAGTTCTGGGCCTGGAATGCCCATCTGTGGGAGAGCCGTGGCCTCCCCCGAGACCCGGACTACCTCCAGGAAGGCTGGCGCATCCGCGTAAAGTAGAAGCACAGGTAGGGCAACTTACTCATACGCTTGCGACGGATCCCTATCCGTCGCTCTGCAGTCTTGAGGTCGGATTTCCTGAGGCAAGAACACAGTACCAAGGCCCCAGGGCAGTCGCATTTCACCTTAGGCCAGCCGCGAATGTCATTCTGAACGGGTTTGCCGATCGCCGCCACAGCCGATCAAGGCCAGTGAAGAGCCTGTCCTGAGCGTAGCCGAAGGATCTCGCGGCCCGAGGCAGGCCCGGGCTCGAGGCGGGAGATTCCTCGCTGGCAAGGTTTGTCGTTACGGATGATCGTCGGACTCGCTCGGAATGACAAGCAACCCTTCTTGAGTACTAGGGCAATCGCATTTGGACAGCCTGTTGCATCGGGAGCTATGTAGGGCGGCTAGCCAAGGCCGGTC
>JAFGNI010000125.1 GCA_016927095.1 Anaerolineae bacterium
AAGACCGCGAGCCTATCTCGGCGATCGCCGCGCTCTCCACCGTTGTTGTCGAGCGCGTGCTCGATATGCTGCTTATCGTCCTCGTCCTGCTAGCGAGTCTGCCACTGGTCCCGGGGCTGCGAGACTACGTGTCTGAAGGGCAGATCAGTGGTTCACTGTCGATCAATCTAGTTCTGGTGCTCAGTGGCATCGCCTCATTCGGTGCATTGCTGGCCTTCGTCCTTATCGCCGTCTTCCCGGATGCGACCGTGACGATGGCTTCGCGTGTCCTCGCGCTGGTGCACATCAGCAACACCGAGCGGTGGCTCAAGCCACTGCGGAGCATTCTCAAGGGCTTGGCCGCGCTACGATCGCCTCGGGACGGATTGGCGCTCGGCCTCTCGTCGTTAGCGCTATGGGCTACGACTGCAGCCTACTTCCATACGATGCTTTGGGCGTGCCGCGCCTTCATTCCGGAGCCCTCGCTACTTATGAGCGTGGTAGCTATGTGGGCAAGCGCCTTTGGGATGATCTTCCCATCAACCGGCGGCATCGGGTCGTTCCACTTCGCCGTGAGGGAAGCGCTCTACTGGGGCTTCGCGATCTCACCCGACCTTGGGTTCACCTACGCAGTTCTGGTACATGCACTTCCCTACCTCACCGGCATTGTGCTGGGGGCGCTGGCGCTAACGATCTCCGGTATGTCGATTCAGACCCTGGTAGAGCGCGGCCAAGAGATCGAAGCCGAAGCTCCGGTCTAGTCTTCCGGCTCAGGCATTCGGAGGAACCTGTCATGCATTTTCTTGTCACCGGCGGCGCCGGTTTCATCGGTTCGAACTACGTGCACCATCTCCTAAGTCGCGGAGAACAGGTGACCGTCTATGACAACCTCAGCCGGCGGGGTGCCGAAGCCAACCTGGCCTGGCTCGAGGGCGAGTTTGGCCGCCCGCGTTCTAGCGCGCACGGTGCGTCTGCGCACACTCCGACGGGAAGCTTCCGCTTCGTGCAGGGGGATGTGCGCGATGCCGAGCTGACGATGTCCACAGCCGCTGATGCGCAGGTCATCGTTCACCTTGCGGGCCAGGTGACCGTGACCACGTCGGTGGCGTGCCCCCGCGAGGACCTGGAGAGCAATATTCTGGGCACGTTCAACGTCCTCGAAGCCGCCCGGCTGTCCACCCATCGCCCGGTCGTCCTGTACGCCTCGACCAACAAGGTGTACGGGGGTATGGAGGACCTGGCAGTTGAGGAGCGTGTTACGCGCTACGCATACCGCGACTATCCTTACGGCATCTCGGAGCGCCACCCCCTGGATTTCCACTCACCCTACGGTTGCTCCAAAGGTGCGGGCGACCAATACGTCCGCGACTATGCCCGGATCTACGGTCTGCCGACAGTTGTCTTCCGCCAAAGCTGCATCTATGGCCCGCGCCAGTTCGGCGTAGAGGACCAGGGCTGGGTGGCGTGGTTCATCATCGCTACCCAGTTGAACCGCCCCATCACCATCTACGGGGATGGCAAGCAGGTACGTGACGTGCTCTATGTTGAGGATCTCCTCGACGCGTATGATGCCGCTATCGAGCGGGCACCTTCGAACCCCGGTGCAATCTACAACATCGGAGGTGGGCCGGACAACCAGCTATCAGTGTGGCGTGAGTTTGCGCCCCTTTTGGAGGAACTTCGGGGCTCGCCAATACCGGTCGCACACGGGGGATGGCGGCCCGGCGACCAACGCATCTTTGTCGCTGACATCCGTAAAGCAGAACGCGAGCTCGGGTGGGCCCCCAGAACGGATGTGAAGACCGGCATCACCAGACTATACGACTGGGTGTGCGCTAACGAGGCCCTTCTGGCGACCTACTTGGGCCACGGGAACTCGGAAGGTAAGCCCCCCAGTCCCGATCGGCCCCAGTCGCCCCTGGCTTCGGAGCCGCACCGCGACCGTTAGCTGCCACTCGCCCAACCCTGCACCTTTCAGACCATGGAGGTTCTCTTGGAGACAGCCGAATCCCAGACCCGTGCCCTTCAGGACGACCGTCCGCTGAACGTACTTATCGTCCTGACATACTACCGGCCCCATACCAGCGGTCTGACGATCTATGCCGAACGCCTGGCCCGCGGCCTGGTCACTCTGGGCCACCGGGTGACCGTGCTGACATCGCACTACAACCGCCACCATCCGAAGGTCGAGGACCTCGACGGCGTCCACGTCGTGCGCGCGCCGGTGCTCTTCCGGATCAGCAAGGGCGTCATTATGCCCACATTCGGATTCCTCGCGTGGAAGTACGTGCGCGAGGCCGATGTCATCAGCCTGCACCTACCGCAGTTCGACGCTGCCGGGGTCGCATTGCGGGGCCGTCTGTTACACAAGCCGACCGTACTTACCTATCACTGTGATCTCACGCTTCCCCCCGGGGTATTCAACCTGGTCGTGAACAAGGCCGTGCATCTGATGAACAGCCTGGCCGGACGTTACAGCGATGGCGTTGTGGCCTACACGCAAGACTATGCCGACCACTCGCCCTTCCTGCAGAAGTTCAAGCACAAGCTGCATGTCATTCCTCCGCCGGTAGAGATGGCCGAGATGACGAAGAGCGGGATTGCAGCCTTTGGCCGTATTGCCAACCCGGAGGGGAAACGCCCAGTCATCGGTATGGCTGCGCGTATGGCCGCCGAAAAGGGGGTGGAGGTGCTCCTTGAGGCGTTCCCCAGGATCCTGGAGCGGTACCCCACGGCAATGGTCCTCTTTGCCGGGCAGTTCAGGGACGTGCTCGCCGAGGAGTCCTACGCCCAGCGACTGCTACCCAGGATCAGAGTCTACGAAGATAAGCGGCAGTGGCGCTTCTTGGGCGTTCTGGATCCCGTGCAGATGGCGGCCTTCTACCCCAACCTCGACGTTTTCACAGTGCCTAGCCTCAACGCGACCGAGTCCTTCGGCCTGGTTCAGGTGGAGGCAATGCTCTCCGGCGTGCCCAGCGTGGCAAGCGATCTGCCCGGCGTGCGGCAGCCGGTACTCCAGACCGGGATGGGTGAGGTGGCGCCCATAGGGGATGCCGGCGGGCTAGCGGATGCCATTCTGAAGGTGCTCGATAACCGCGAGGCCTACATCCGGCCAAGCGAGGAGATCGCGGCGCGTTTCTCTACGGAGCGCACAGCCGTTGCGTATGACGCGCTCTTCAGGCGTATGCAGGGTCTGGCACGGACACGAGGCAAGTAGCCTTTCCACGAAGCAGGGGCCCCACAAAACGGGACCCCTGCTTCCTATTGCGGGCTATCACAGCCATCGAGCCTACACTCAGGAAACCACCTGGCCATCCCTGAGCT
>JAFGNI010000676.1 GCA_016927095.1 Anaerolineae bacterium
GGCCTCCTGGCCAAGACGATCCCCGCCGTCATCACGCTGACGGGCACGTTCTTCGGCGGGCCCGCATCGAGCATCCTGTGGCTGCTCCATCGCACACAGCGCGACGTGCGCGACGACTTTGGCTTCAGCGACGAGCAACGCTGGGTGCGCCGTTTTGGCATCCTGGAAACGATCTTCAAGGTCGAGGATGACGAGTACGGCGCGCACAGCGGCCTGCGCCGCCGCCGCGTCTCGACCCGGGAGCGGCCCGGCATCTCCCCCGGCATCGTCCGCTACACGCTGCCCACCACGGTCTTCGCTTCGATCAAAGACCTGGGCGTCAGGCTGCCGCCGTTCCACGAGGAGTTCGTCACCTTCCAACCGACGGCTGCGATGGACGGCGATCTGAATCGCGTGTGGGATTTCACCTGGGACGAGATGAAGGCGTGGTGGCCGCACTACACCTCGGCTTGGCTCCAGTGGAACCTGGCCCGCCCCAACTCCTGCTTCCGCTTCGAGGAGATACCAGGGTACGCGGGCAACAGGGTGCTGGAATGCCCGCCGGTGGTGACGGAGGGTGAGCTGTTGCCCAAGGAAGAATGGCTGGTGTCCACCGCCAAGACCGAGCTGGCGGCAGGGCGCAAGGTCATCGTCTACCTGCGCCAGACGGGCACGCGCGACATCCGCCAACGGCTGGTCGACGTGCTGACCCAGGCCGGTATCCCCGGCGTGGTGGTCCTCGAGGCGAGCGTCCCGCCCACCAGGCGGGAAAAGTGGCTGGAGGATCACCACGCCAACGTGCTGATCACCAACCCCAGGCTCGTGGAGACCGGCCTCGACCTGGTGCAGTACTCCACCGGTGTCTTTTACGAGGTGGAGTACAGATTGTACACGCTCTGGCAGGCCTGCCGCCGCATCTGGCGGCTGGGCCAGACCCACCCCGTCAAGATGTTCTACCTCAGCTACGAGGGAACGCTTGAGGAAAAGGCCTACGCCCTCATCGGGCAAAAGATCAAGGCGTCGCAGTTGCTTTATGGCGACGAGGTGGACAGCGCCCTGGTGGATGATCCGGGCGATGCCTCGCTGGTGATGGCGTTGCTCGAGGCCATCCAGGACGGCGAGCACCTGAAACTGGGCCAGGACGACCATCTGTTCGGCGACGCCGAGAACGCAGTCAGCGATAGCGTGGTCGGAAGCCCGACGACGCCCTCGCTCAGCATCTTCGAGCAGTGGGCGTTGGCCCAAGGGCTTTCGTACCGGGCCGCGCTGCGGCCTATCCGACGGCAAAGGCGCAAGCCGGTGTCGGACGCGCAGATGACGTTGTTTTGAGCGAAGTTGGCGCAAAGTATTACCCGGCTACCCTGGATTTCCAGGGTAGCCGGACACTTGCGGGGCGCAGGTCGCCAGTTGGCCTCCACCGGTCAATGGAAGGGTTCGATTCCCTACCCCGCGCCTGATCATCGTCTCGCCATTTCGGCGAGGCGTGATTGTTTTTGTTGGTCAGGCAGGTTTCGTCGCTAGTTTCACTCGATTGTGCGAGATGAAAACGCTCGCGTCATAAAAATCAAAGGAGGTCGATAGATGAACGATTTCAACGTACTCACCACGCCCACTTTCAGCGGCTTCGTCGCCGAGGTGGAAAAGGGACAAGCTGTCCGTCTGTGTCTCGGGGAAAAGTATGATCCCGAGAAGTACGGCGCCGGAGATAACGTCATCTCTGTTCCCGCCAAACGGATCATCTTGGACGTGCAGGGCTTCAACCGCGAGGGTGATCTGGTCTGGCTCAGTCGGAGCGTCACCGTCCGCTCGAGCAGCGATGGCCCGGCCTCGCCCGGCGACGAAGATCGATACGATGGGATGTCCGAGCTTCGTCGCATCACCCTGGATGCTCTGGAGGGAATGGGCTACCGGGTCCGACCGGGCCAGTACACCCTGCCCAACGACTATGTGCCCCTCAACGGCTGTTTCGACCTTTCAATACGATATGCCACTCAACCTTTCATATTTTGGCCCAACGACTATGTGCCCCTCAACGGCTGTTTCGACTGCGCCAAGTGGTACGAGGACGAGGCAGGGCGCATCCGCGTGCGCCCGGTCGAGATGCCGCCGGTGGCCAGCACGGCTGAGAAACACGTCAGTCGGTTTCGGGTCAGCTTGCAGGATACTAACCCTGGCGATGCGCCGCCTGTGCCGGTCGAGGTCCGGGTAGACAGGAACAGCGTCCTCGTCCGCATCCCCGCCGCCCCCGACGCAGTCTACTCGGCGGCCGAAGTCTACCTCGAACATTATGGCGGTCAGATCGTCGTCCGCGCCTGGGATCAGAAGACGATGCGCAAGGATTACGGTGGAGACCCTGTTTCCACCGTCACGCTGCTGGCCGATTCCGCAGACCGCACCCTGGAGACAGAGGCCCGATGACTGAATACGAACGCGAGGCTCTGATCCTGGCCTGCTCGCGGGCCAAACGACGGCCAGGCGAGGGCATCTGGGACGACGGCGGCGGCAAAGCGCCCGCCATTCTGGTCTACGACGGCCCGTGGTGGAAGATCCTGCGCAAGCATAATCCCCACGTCCACGTCTATGCCCTCTCCGGCAAGTTTGGCCTGATCCCGGCCCACGCGCTCATCCCTCACTACGACACCAAGATGCGCGACACGCTGAGTGCTCGGTGGATCGATCATCACCTCTTGCCACACGCCCTCTCGCTCATCACGGCAAACTACGACACCGTTTGGTTCTGTGTGCCGCAATCGGGCGGCTATGCAACCGCAGTGGAACTCGTGAAAGCGCATCTACACCAGGCCATACCTTTCAGAGACGTGGCCGAGGTGCTGGAGTTGCCGTCGGACGAGAACCTGCTGATCCGCAACCCATACTTTGCTCGGACCCGGGCACTGTCCATCTTCTGTCAGCAACGGGGCCGCAATACGCCAATGCCGATGGGTGAATCCTCAGAGGATTGGCAACGCTCTATGAGTGAAGGCGCTATCCTGGGGTGGTAGTATGCACATCGGTGATTTGCCCCCATCACAGGCCACACTGATCGGTGCTGACCTGGACTGTATCACCGACGGTGACGGACAGATCGATCGTGGAATGGCTTTGCACATCGAACTCTACTGCCTCGATGACCTGGGTATAGATGATCCAGAGTCGTCACAGTGGGCAGAGACGGCTGTGCGGGCTACTCCCGGTATCTGGATTGCCCGGCTGTGTCGATGTATGCACGGTCAGCCGGAAACAGATGCGGCAATAGCGCATTGCGGATTGTGTGTCGACTACGCCAACCCTCGTAAGCGAGCACGGGCCAAGAAATTGCCACCGGCGACCCTTTCCGGCTTCGAAGAAGTCGGGGGGGCGTATCAACTCCATCCTCGATGCGGGCGGCGTGGTCTGACCTGGTTACACCACCTGCTCTACCGTCTGCGAGATCGAGGCAGCATCCAGATGAAACGTGAGCCGATCCCTGATAGTCGCCAGCCGCGTGGTTGGGATTGGGGAACCAGGCTCTATGCCGTATCCAGCGAGGCCAATGAACACACCACTCGAGTTATTCCAAACCTGGCGGGGCTGTCTGGATCATCCCCGCCCACCGAAAAGAAGGAGGCAAAGACGTATGAACGGAAACGGTATCTACAGAATCCCCGCTCAGAACCTGGGACCGCTACAGAAGAGCATCGAGCAGCTTGCCCGCCGGGCCGCCAAGCTCGGCAGCCCTGACGTGGGAATGGAGATCCTCGAGGGCTACGAGGACGTCGAAAACGACGACGGCGCCGTGACCCGGCTCTACACTGTGCGCGTCACCGGCGAGGCTCCGCGTATCGCTGGCTGGCGATTCGTCGCCAGGCTCCAGCACCTGGGCGATGGCAACGTCGTTCGCAGCGTCCCCGGTGAGGCCGTGCCGGAGCGATTCCGCGCCGCCGAACCGTGGTGTGACCACTGCAACGCTCACCGCCATCGCAAGGATACCTTCGTGGTGGCCAACGACGACGGCGAGTATGCCCAGGTGGGAAGCTCCTGCCTGGCCGATTTCACCGGCCACGGGAGTCCCGATGCGGCGGCGCAGGCGGCCGAGTACCTGATCCAGGCCGCCGAACTCTGCCGCGAGGCGACGGACGAGGAGTGGCCGGGCGGCGGCGGGAGAGGTCCTTTCCTGATCCAGATCGAGACCTACCTGGCCTACGTCGCCGCCGACGTCCGCATGAACGGCTGGATACCGCGCGATCAGATGGGGGCTACCGCCGATTGCGCCCTCTCCGTGATGCTGGATCGAGGCAAGCGTGACCCATCGAGCGACCTGGAGCCTACAGAGCGTGATTGGAAGAAAGCGCGGAAAGCGTTGGCCTGGGCGCGCGGGGAGTTGGCCGCTCGCCAGAGCCTCACCGAATACGAGTGGAACCTGGTCCGGGTGTGCGAGCGCGACGCGATCGAGACAGGCTGGATCGGTTACGCCGCCAGCCTCATCCCCACCTACACGCGGGAGATGAATCGGCAAATGGAGAAAGAGTCGCAAGCACAGAGCCAGCACATCGGCGCGGTTGGCCAACGACGACACTTTGACAGCCTGGCGGTCACGTCCATCATCCCCCTGGCGGGGCAATATGGGGTGACCAATCTCCACAAGTTCCTCGATCCCGATGGCAACGTCCTGGTTTGGTTCGCTTCCAACGCGGAACTGGAGCACGGCCTGACCTACGCGGGCAAGGCCACGGTCAAGGCGCACGACGAGTACCAGGGGGTGCGCCAGACCGTGCTCACCCGCTGCCAGTTCGAGGTCGTCAACGGCGCCCGACAGGCATTGCCGGTGCCGCAGATCGTGACCCTGGACGATGCGGTGGACTTGCTCGGTCGGCGAGGGTGGTCCGCCGAGAGGCGCAACGGCGCGTATCTCCTCACCCCACCCACCACTACCCCCGGCGCGACCCGGGTGGCAGCAGCGGCCGACGTCATCGCCAAGGCGCGGGAGTTGTGCGCCGATGTCTGCTAGAGGGCGCGTCGTCGCTGTTCTACTGTTGGTGGCCGTGATGCTCAACTCGTGTTGTTGCCTTGCGACCGACTGGCGCGGTATGGTGTGCGCCATCCGGTGTAATCTCGAAACCTCCGATCCCAACCTGTACCGGATGTGCGTTGAATCCTGTATGCGCCACTGATTGGAGGCCACGATGTCACGACCACATCAACCCAGGCTCTTTTTCACTGCGCCGATCCCCAATGATGATTACGTCATTCGGCTATGCAGGCGCGAGATGATCGAGGCCGGTATGATTGCCGCGTGGGACGGGCTTTGCGAGTGCGCCGAGATCGTCGCCGAGGCCGGAGGTCGGAGCGACGTGTTCCTGCAACGAGTGGCGGCGCTCTTCTACAGCCTGGCATCTACCAAGCTGGTCCTCGATCGCGCGTTGAGAAAGCAAGACGAACAGGGGCCATCTGATCCGCTCTGTCGAGCAGTAGACGAGTACTGAAAAGAGGGGGAGAGAAATTCTCTCTCCCCCTATCCATCTCGAAAGCGGTATGCAGCGGACGGCAAGCAATCTCTCGTTCGCCGTCCATTGCCTATCGCTCACGATCACCGTCTCGTCATCTTGACGAGGCGTGATTTTGTCGTTGGCAGGACAAGTTTCGGCGACGGTTTCAATCGTTTGCGAGCAGGTACAAGCTCGCACCATA
>JAFGNI010000677.1 GCA_016927095.1 Anaerolineae bacterium
ATAGCGGAGATCCTGCCTCAACCGTTTCATAGGTACCTCCCGTGTGCTGGAGGTCAGTAGCGACCGGCCCGCGCCACGCCTTCGTCGACGGCCAGCATCACGGCGTCGAAGAGCTGCTTGATCAACTGATGCTTCAGCGCCTGGCTCTCCGGATCGTCCCACAGGTTGTGGAACTCCTCCGGGTCCTCCTCCAGGTCGTAGAGCTCGCCGGTATCTTGCCCGTGATAGACGGCTAGCTTGTAGCGGTCGTTCCGCAGCATGGTCGCGTGGCTGGCGAAACGGTGGTCGAGGGCATCGTGGTACTCGCTGCGCACGAACTCGCGATGTCTGTCGGGATCGGCTGAGCCGGTCAGGACCGGCAGCAGCGAGCACCCCTGCACGTGAGGTGAGATGGGCAGATGCAGCGCATCTAGCAGCGTGGGCACGATGTCCGTGAGCTCCACCAGTGCATTGCTCTGCAGGCCGGCCTCGAAGTGACCGGGCCAGGAGAGAATCAAGGGCACGTGTACCAGGCTCTCGTAGAAGCGGCAGCCTTTCCAGAGTAGGCCGTGGTCGCCCAGGGTCTCGCCGTGATCGCTAGTGAAGATCACGATCGTGTTCGTCCGCTGTCCGCTTGCCTCTAGCGTGTCGAGCATCCGCCCGACCTGGTCGTCAATCAGCTCGATCTCTGCGTAGTAGGCCGCTACCATGCGCCGCGCGTCGTAGCTGTAGGGCGAGACCGGTGTCTCCGTCTGGAAGTCGACCCCACTGAAGGCGAGCTGGCTCTCCAGCTCTGATTCCTGGAAGAGGGGCACCGGCATGGCGTCAACGTCCATGCGCTCAAGGTACGAGAGCGGTGGGTCCAGCGGGGGGTGGGGGTCAAAGGGATTGACGCTGATTAGCCACGGTCCCTCCCGCTCCGCGGTCATAAAGGCGATGGCTTCCTCGGCGCACCAGGTCGTCTGGTGGTACTCGGCGGCGATGCCCGGACGGCAGTAGCCGGGAAGATGCCAGGCGGTTCCCGCCTCACTGTCCAAGTCCGCGTTGTACGCGGCGTCCCAGTCAACACCTTGATCGACCAGCCACTGTTGGTAGTCGTGCGCCGCTGTGGGCCAGAAGTCCTCCGGATGTGGGTGGTGGCTCCACTTGATCATCCGGTAGCCATATTGATCGTCAGGGAACTGCTCGACACGTCCGTGGGCGGCTGTCAGGTGCAGCTTGCCTGCCAGCCCGGTGTCGTAGCCGATGTCGCGCAGAGTCCGCGTGATCAAGCCGGGGCTTTCGGGGAACCACGCGTCCCCGTTCCGGTTCACGTGGACGGTGCTGGGATACCTCCCTGTCAAGAAGCTGGCCCGGCTTGGTGTGCAGATCGGGCACTGCGCGTAGGCCCGCAGGAAGGCTACCCCCTCCCTCACCAGCCTATCCAGATTCGGCGTCCGGATCGTGTCATTTCCCAGCGCCCGAATCGTATCATACCGCTGCTGATCGGTGCAGATCCACAGAATGTTCGGTTTCTCGGTCGGCATCGTGCCTTATCCCTTTTCCCCTATCCCCTACCCCTTTTCGCTTTACCAGTCGGCTACGGAGCCATCGGCATGCCAGAGGCGGGGCGTCTCCCACGAGCCGTCATCCAGCTTGTCGGCAAGGGCCTCCTGGTTCAGCTCGATACCCAGGCCCGGCTTGGTCGGCACGTCGATGTAGCCGTCTTTGACCACGAAGGGTTCCATCAAGTAACCTTCGCCGAGGGTCACATGCTCCTGGGCCAAGAAGTTTGGCGTACACGCGTCCAGTTGTAGGCACGCCGCCAACGCGATCGGGCCTAGCGGACAGTGCGGGACCACGGCGGCGAAGTAGGTCTCGCCCATCGCGGCGATCTTTTTGCACTCCAGGATCCCGCCGGCGTGGGAGAGGTCTGGCTGCAGAATCGATGCGGCCTGCTTCTCCAAGACCTCGCGGAAGCCCCACTTGGTGAAGAGCCGCTCGCCGGTGGCGATGGGGATAGTGGTGCTCCGGGCCACGGTGACCATGGTGTCCACGTTGTCCGGCAGCACCGGCTCCTCGATGAACATCGGCTCGTAGGGCTCCAGCGCGCGGGCCAGCCGCACCGCCATGGCGGGGCTGACGCGCCCGTGGAAGTCGATGCCGATGTCCACACTTTTCCCGACCGCCTCCCGCATCATCGCGAACCGCTTCACATTCTCCTCGACCACGGCGGGGGTGTCGACGATGTTGACGGCGCCGGTGATGCCCATCTTCAGCGCCGTGAAGCCCTGTCCCGCGCTTACCTTGGCGCTTTCGATGTAGTCGCCGTAGGTCTCACCGCCTAGCCAGCCGTACATCCGGATGCGATCGCGCACCGCGCCGCCCAGAAGCTGGTAGACGGGCACGCCCAGCCATTTGCCGGTGATATCCCAGAGCGCCTGCTCGATGCCCGAGAGCGCGCTGGTCAGCACCGGGCCTCCGCGGTAGAACTGCCCGCGGTAGATGGCCTGCCAGTGGTGCTCGATCCGGCGCGGATCCTGGCCGATCAGATAGCGACCGATCTCGTGCACGGCGGCAGCCACGGTCTGCGCCCGCCCCTCGACGACGGGCTCGCCCAGCCCGACGATGCCCTCGTCGGTGTGGACTTTGAGAAAGAGCCAGCGCGGTTTGACGAATATGGTTTCCAATTGGGTGATCTTCATGTGAGCCTTCCTTGTGGGCCTAGGTGGATGCTGTGGTCACGGCGGTATGGGCGCCTATGCTTCGAGTATACCCCCGCTAGCGTTAACCGCACCTCCACCGGAGATGCGAACAGCAACCGCGAATCCCCGCGAATCCTCGCGAATGGGTAGTCTGTTGACGCATCTCTCGCTCGTGCCATAATGGTCGCACTGTCATGTTGTTGGGACGCGCGCTGGGATACCGTTAGTCCAACCGTGCTGCATCGGAGGCGCACACCTCGAGATTTCTAGATGGGAGGGCGCTTGGTTCATTTTACGCCGGGCCTTCCCGTGCGACATTCATCCTCTCGGATCTAGCCACACAAAGAGTGAGGCCCCATGACCCCACGTGACCGACTGCTCACGACGCTGAAAGGCGGCACCGCCGACCGCGTACCCCTCGTGCTGCCCGGCTTTGAGTTCGCTGCCCGCGCTGCCATCAATGCGCATCCTGATCCAAGGCGTCGCGAGCTGGCGCATCGGGTCTTCGATGAGGTCGCTTACCGGGTCCAGGTTCCCAGCTTTACAAACCGCTACCTGATGACGCCCGCCCAGCGCATCCACGCGGAGACGGTCACGCTGGGCAATGGCTTCGAGGAGATCCGCGGTACCATCGATACCCCGAAAGGTGACCTCACCTTCGTCACCCAGCTCGACCCGCTTTCCGGTACGACGTGGACGCTAGAGTATCCGGTCAAGACGATGGCCGATATCGAGCGGATTGCGTCGATCCCCTGGGAGATGCCGGAGGGCCTCGCACCGCCCGCCGCGGATCGCCCGGAGGACTTCGCCAGCCGGGGCATTCTGGAGACCCGCATCTCGTCGCCCTTCGTCTGCGTTGCTGGCATGATGACCTACGAACGGTTCCTGGAGCTCACCGTGACCGTGCCACAGCTGATCGAGGATCTCACCGAGATCTGTCGCCAACGCACCGAGGCCGTCCTCGACGTGCTCTTCGCCGAGCCTGGCATCGAGTACGTTTGGATCGGTGGCAGCGAATGGGTCACGCCGCCGATGGCGTCGCCGCGCACCTACGATTGGCTGGTCCAGGGCCAGGAGGCCAGCGTGATCCGCCACGCCCGGGAGCGGGCCGCCGCCGTCGGGCAAGACCTGGTCGTCCACGTCCACTGCCACGGTCACGTGCGGCACGCGCTCCAACGCACCATCGAACGCGACGCTGACTACACCGAGCCTGTCGAACCGCCACCTGATGGTGACATCCCGATGGCGGACGCGAAGGCTCTCGCCGCCGGAAGGATCACCCTCGGCGGCAACATCGAGTGTCGCCTCCTCTGCAACGGCACGCCCGCCGACATCGACGCCGCCCTCGATGCCGCCTACGCCGGCGGCACCTACCGTTTCATCCTCCGCCCCACCGAGGGCCCGTCGCCGATGATGACGGCGCGCGAGACGCGGAATTGGGAGCGGATGGTGGCGGGGTGGGAGGAGAGAAGGGGGCAGGATGCTTGATACTGGATACTGGAT
>JAFGNI010000126.1 GCA_016927095.1 Anaerolineae bacterium
CTCCCCATCGAGGAGTGAGCTGCCCAGTGAGATGCTGCCGGAGACGATGAGGTCCGACGTGATCGGCGATGACCAGGTGCCGTAGGGTGCTATTGTCGGTCGTGCCACAGGATCTCTCCTTCTGTCTTGCTGAATGCGTGGGATGGGCGGCATCGTTGCTCATCTGCCACGTTGCAGGCGTCAGTGTACCGCCGCCTGTCGCCCGGTCAAACGCCTCGTCGCGCCCAACGGTCCAGCCTGACCGAGAGCGCCCAAGGCCTTCGGTGGGAGCGCCCAAGGGCCTTCTGCGGGCCTTGGGCGCTGCCGTCGCGTGGCCTCGGCAGGTGGGGGCGACTTGTCTTCAAGCGCCCAAGGGCTCAGCCCGAGCAGACTCGGGCCGAAAGCCCTTGGGCGCAGGCGGAAAGCCCTTAAGCGCTCCCGTTGCTAGCGCGTACGCTGCAAGCCGCGACGCGTAGACTCGTCTTACCGCGGCAAGCCCAGGTTGCCGTCGTCGGGCAGCAGGAGCATATAGGTGTCCACAACGTCCGTGCCCGAACGCCCCCAGTTACTGGTGAAGACGACGCGGGTGAAGTTGCGGTTGACCGTAGCGTGGGGCTCGGCCCAATAGTCGTGATCGCGGTGTGGGTTCACCTTCGAATGGGTGTGCGCCAAGCGCACAACCCGTCCCCCGGCGATAAGTTCGAGCGCGAAGACCTGGTCGTCCATCCAGGTGTAGGCCTTCGGGTAGCCGCCGCTGTAGGTCGAGACCAGTGCCCACCCGGGCTTGTCGTACGCCAAGCCAGAGAAGTGGAAGCCCAGCGGCGTATGGCTGAAGTCGATGGGCCACAGCGGGATGACGGCGGCGGTCGCAAGGTCCACCACCGAGATGTAGTCCGTGTCCAGGTCCTGGTAGACGACAACCTCGCGCCCCTCGCGATCTAGGGCGACATCGTAGTGGCCCACGATGCGGAGCAGACCGCGTCCGTTCGTCAGATCCGGCTCGTAGGCCATCAACCCGCAGGGATAGGCCTCGGTGCCCCGCTGTCCGACGGCGCACGCCCGATCGAACGACGCGAGAAAAGTGGTCCCTTTGGGGCTGATCGTCACGTGGTCGACGTCCTCGTCGATGCCTGAGACTTGCCGCATGTCTCGAACGGTGACCTGATCTGCCTGGCGATCGTAGACGAGGAAAGCCACCGGCACCCAGTCCTCATCCTCCGCCATCAAGCCGAAGAAGCGCCCGTCCAGCGAGGGACGGCCCTCGTGCGCGGTCCAGGCGGCGACCGCGCCTTTGGGCACATCGCCAGCGAAATCGCGGATCTCCTCCGCCGCTTCCAGGCCCAGATCGTAGGCCATCAGCTTCGTGCCGTCCACATAGGTGAGCCGGTCGGGGTGGATGGGATCCCAGCGCGGCTCCGCTTCAAGCGGCACCTCACCCAGCGGTTCGAACGTGACGGCGTCATAGAGATACCATGCGCCGTCGGTGCCGTAGATCAGCAGCCGCGTGCCGTCGCTGTTGAAGACCTGTACACGGGCGTAGACGTTCTTCAGCCCGGGGGAGGGCGTGTCGCGCCGGCTGTCGGTGATCCGCACGACGCAGCTCCCAAAGACGGGGTCGCGGAAGGGCTCGCGCGGGTCCGGCTTGTCGAGCGAGGGTGGATGGCGGAGCCCGAGATCGATGACGGCGGGCTGGGGCGCCGCGCCGCAGCGCAGCTCCAGCGCGTCCGGCAGATCCCGGCGGTCCGCCGCCGGTGTGACGGGCAGGGCTGCCGGCGGGCGGCGGCACCCCAGCAGCAGCCCAAGGCACAATACTGTGATCGCCGTCCGCTTCGTTGTCATGTCTCTCCTCTGCCGTTCTGTGCATGACACGGGATCCGCCGCCCCGGCGGTGGCCCAAGTCAACATAAGGAAGGGATTGGGGCTCCTGCGGTGACAAGTACCCTCAGCCGCATTGTATGCCGGTCGGGATCGCGGATCAAGCAGCAGCCCGAGGTGCCCCTGTTGACATCCCATGAAACCAAGTTATAACCTGAAGTATGTCAGAGTGCGAGACGCAGCCCTTCATCCAGGTTGACGCCAAGGCTTTCCTCGATGAGCTTGGCCAATGCCTGGCGGAGACCGAACTCGACGACTTGCGTCGTCGCGTCGCTACGTTGACGCAGGCGCTGGCCCTAGCCCCTGTCGTACAGGGTGTGCCACTCTATGACCCCGGTGTGATGGCTGCACAGACCAACGGCTCGCTTGTGATGCGCCGCGATATCCTTCTAGAGGAACTTGACCAGGTCAAGACGGCCCGCACGCTGCGCCGCGCGCACTATTACCTGAGTCGCCTTAAGAAGGGTGCCACCGAGATCCGCACGACCGCCCTCAACGACATCAACCTGAACCGGTGGAAGGAATACGACGAGGTCCTAACCGATAGCCTGTGGCTGATGGACCGGCGCGACACCTCCGGGGCGCACGAAGCCTGGTACTGGGGCAACTACATTCCCCAGATTCCCCGGCAGCTGATGTTGCGCTACACCAAGGTGGGCGACTGGGTCCTTGATCCCTTCGTGGGTAGCGGCACCTCCTTGATCGAGTGCCGCCGCCTGGGTCGCAATGGCATGGGTGTGGAGCTCAACCCGACCGTGGCAGCGCAAGCGATCGCCGTGGTGGACGGGGAGCCCAATCCCTATGACGTGACCACACAGATTGTCGTCGGCGACAGCACGGGCGAGGACTTCGGCGCGCTCCTAGCCGCGCAAGGCTGCGACCAGGTGCAGTTGGTGTTGCTCCATCCTCCCTACCACGATATCATCCGCTTCGGGGAGCAACCTGGCGATCTGTCCAATGCGCCTTCGGTGGACGCCTTTGTTACGCAGTTCTCCCAGGTGGTCCAACGTGCGATGGCTGTGCTGCAGCCGGGGCGCTTCCTGGCGGTGGTCATCGGTGACAAGTACGAGGAACGCGCCTGGGTGCCGTTGGGTTTCTACGTCATGCAGGCTGTGCTCGACCAGGGCGCCACCCTTAAGAGCATCGTGGTCAAGAATCTCAACGGCACGCGGGCCAAGCGCGACCAGCAGGCGCTCTGGCGCTACCGGGCCCTGGTCGCCGGCTTCTACCTTTTCAAACACGAATACATCTTCATCTTTCAGGCGTAGGGCATCCAGGTTGCATAATCGGGCCTAGGCTCTAGAATGGTCTGGTCTGTTTGCGTGACGGACCGAGGACTGGCCCCCAACGAACGTGAGGACTGCTGACCTATGGACGACCAGCTGACATCCGACTTTCCTGAAGCGTCCCCGGGTATCGGGCCGGATCCTGCGGCGGCACGTGCCGGTATCCTCGATGGCGATGTCGCCACGAACGGAAACGCCCTCGAGGGGGCGTTGGGCCGCGCGCCCTTGGCTTCGCTGCTGCACATTGCCTCGGAGATCTCGGGGCAGGTCAACGCGATCCTCGATCCCGATGAGCTGCTCAACACCGTCATACCTCTCCTGAAAGAGGGCTTTAGCCTCTACTACGCGCACGTCTATGTCCTCGACGAGGCGTCGCGTGAGCTTCGCCTCCGGGCCGGGTACGGCGAGGCAGGGCAGGAGATGCTGCGGCGTGGTCACAGGATCCCGCTCGATGCGGAGCGCAGTCTGGTGGCTCGCGCCGCCCGCACGCGCGAGCCCGTGGTCGTGAACGACGTCCGCAGCAACCCGGCTTTCCTGCCGAATCTCCTCCTGCCCGACACCCGGGCTGAGGTGGCGCTGCCGATGGTTGTGGGCGATAGAGTGTTGGGTGTCTTCGATATCCAGGACGATGTCGTCGGTGCGTTTCCCCCGGTCCAGGTCGATGTCTTCTTCACCTTGGTCGGCCAGATCGCCACGGCGCTGCAGAACGCCCAGTACGTTGACCGCATCGCTCAGAACCTGCTCGAGACCCAGACACGTTACGAAGTGGGACAGGCGCTAGCGATCCCGGAGACGCAGGATGAGGTCCTGGATGCGATGCTCGCTGAGGCCCAGGCCGTCGAAGACATGGCTGTGGCCATCGTGACCGTCGATCGCAACGTGGAGCAACCGACGTTGGTGGTCGAGCGTGTTGCGGTCAACAACAGCGCTGTGGACCTGCCTGGCTTGGCTCTGGACAGCCGCACTGTGGCCGAATCGTCATCCTACTATGGCCCTGTGGCCGATGCGGCATCCTTCTATGCGCCGGATGTCGCGGAGGACGCCCGGCTCGCCCCGGACTTCCGGGCCGAGCTCGTGGCGCATGGCGTTGCCAGCCTCTTGGTGCAGCGGCTCATCTCGGGTGACGAGACCTTTGGGCTGCTGGTCGGGGCGTCAGGCGAGGTGGCTGCCTTCAGCGAGGCGCTGGTGCTGCGCTATGAGGTATTGGGCGCGCAGGGCAGCCTGGCCCTGCAGCAAGCTCGGATGCGCGACGATCTGAGCCTGACCCAGTTCTCGGTGGACCACGCGCCGGCGGCGATCTTCTGGATTCGGCCCGATGGGTCGTTTCACACGGTGAACGAGACTGCCTGCGAGCTTCTGGGCTATGCCCGCGCAGAGCTGCTGGCGCTGCCTTCGATCGGCGCGCTGGATCCCAACATGATTCCCAACGTCTGGGCCGTCCACTGGCGCCGAGTGAAGCAGGATCGCCGTTTCGTGCTCGAGACCGAGTACCGCACCAAGGACGGCAGGCTGATTCCGATGGAGGTAACTGCCAACTACCTCGCTTACGGTGATCAGGAGTTCAACTGTATCTTTGCCCGTGATATCTCGGAGCGGAAACAGGCGGAGGTCGCGCGCGAGCGCTTCACCGTGCAGTTGCGCACCGCGGCGGATATCGCCGAGCAGATTGGCGCGATCCTGGATCCGGATGAGCTCCTCGAGACGGTCATTCCGCTGATGAAAGAACGGTTCGATCTCTACCACACCCACGTCTACACCGTGGAGGGGGACGATCTTGTTCTCCGGAGTGGCTATGGTCGGATCGGACGGATTATGGTGCAGCAGGGACATACCATTTCGCGGCACCATCCACGCAGCCTGGTGGCGCGTGCCGCCCGCACGCGGGAGGCCGTCGTCGTCGAGGATGTTACGACTGCGCCCGACTTTCTGCCCAACATGCTCCTGCCGAACACCAAGTCTGAGGTCGCGGTGCCCATCGTGATCGGCGATCAGCTCCTCGGCGTGTTTGACGTGCAATCCGACCGGCTGGAGGCTTTCACCGAGGCGGATGTGGACGTCTTCCGCACCTTCTCCGGACAGCTCGCTAATGCGCTCTACGGTGCGATGCTCTTCGGGCAGCAGGCCGCGACCCAGCAGGAACTCCGCAATGCAGCGGAGACCGTCCGGGCCATCTTCGATGCGATGACCGAGGGTATCCTGGTCACCGACATGATGGGGCGCATCACCGATGCGAACGAGGCAGCTCTGGCGCTCTTTGGCTACGAGACCCGCGAGGATCTTCTGGGCCACAGTGCGATGGAGCTCGTGACCAAGTCCGGGTGGTCGCGCATGGCTGAGAACCTGCGGGCGGCGTTGGATACCGGGAGGGGCCAAGTTCAGGAATACACGATGTTGCGCCGGGATGGCGACACCTTCGATGGGGAGCAGAGCACGGCGCTGCTCTGGGATAGCGACGGTGAACCGCGGGGGATGGTCTCCATTACCCGCGATATCACCGAGCGCAAACGGTCAGCGCGCGAGATCGCCCGGTTCCAGGCCCTGGCGGAGAACGCCGTGGACGCGATCATGATGGCCGACTTCGCCGGCCAGATCACCTATGCGAACCCGGCGAGTTGCGAGCTGTTTGGCTACGATCCCGTGCCTGAGGCGATGCTTGGTAAGCACCTAGCGCACTTCTGGCCCGACAGCGAGGTCGCGACGCTCCTCCAGGAAGTCCTGCCGGCGGCAGGCGGCGCCGGTTGGCAAGGCGAAGTCCTGCAGAAGCGGCGCGATGGCGAGACATTTGAGGCGGCGCTGACCTTCTTCGCCGTTCAAGGTCAGAAAGGGGAGCCATTGAGCGCCGCGACGATCATCCGCGATGTCAGCGACAGGAAAGCGGCTGAGCAGGAGCTCCTACGGTTCACTGTACAACAGCGCACCGCTGCCGAGGTCTCAGCGCAGGTCAACGCGATTCTTGACCCCACGAAACTCCTGGAGGCCGTTGTCCCGCTGGTCCAGGGCCGCTTTGAGCTGTACCACGTCCACGTCTACACGCTCGACCGCGACGCCCAGGAACTGGTGATGCAGGTGGGGTCCGGTGAAGCCGGTCGCAAGCTGCGGCAGATGGGGCACAGGATCGGGTTGCGGCAGGAGCCCAGCCTCGTGGCAAAGGCAGCGCGTACGCGCGAGACGATCCTCGTCGAGGATGTCACCCAAGCGCCGGACCACCTGCCCAACCCCCTTCTGCCCTATACCCGGTCGGAGATTGCCATTCCGCTCATCACCGGTGACCGGGTGATCGGCGTTCTCGACGTCCAGGACGATGCTCCCGGTCGTTTCACCGAATCGGATATCGATGTCCTCAGCACGTTGGCCACCCAGATCGCGATCGCACTCAGGAACGCGCAGTACTTCGAGGAGCTTCAGGACGTGGCAGCACGGCTGCGCGAGGTCGATCGCCTCAAGAGCGAGTTCCTCGCGAATATGAGCCACGAGCTGCGCACCCCCCTCAACTCAATTCTGGGCTATGCTGAGGTGATGCTGATGGGTATCGACGGCGACCTCACGCCCGATATGGAAGAGGATGTCAATGCCATCTTTGAGAACGGGCAGCAGCTACTGCGGCTGATCAACGACATCCTGGACCTTACCAAGATCGAGGCCGGGAGAATGACCCTGAACAAGGAGTCGCTGGCGGTACTGCCGCTGCTCGAGCAGGCCAAGAGCCACAACATGGGCCTGTTGCACAAGCACCCCAAACCGGTGGAGGTCATCGTTTCCAGTGCGCCGGAGTTGCCGCTGATCGAAGCTGATCCGGTGCGCTTTGCGCAGGTGCTGAACAATCTGGTCTCCAACGCCATCAAGTTCACCGATGAAGGTCAGGTCGAGATCCAGGCCAGCTACAACAGCGAGACCGACCGGCTCTACATTGATGTTGCTGATACTGGGGTTGGTATCTCAGAGGAGGATCTGGTGGAGCTCTTCGAGCGCTTCCATCAAGTCGACGGCTCAAGCACCCGCCGCGCGGAGGGCACGGGACTGGGGTTGGCCATCTCGCGGCATCTGGTGCAGATGCACGGCGGTGACCTGAGCGTCGTCAGTGAGCTTGGCGTCGGCAGTACTTTCACTATCGCCATGCCGGTGATCCACAGCGATCCAGCCTAGTAGTCAGCAAAGTTGGTTTGTAGTAACCGCTTC